>JAKLEE010000087.1 GCA_022703215.1 Spirochaetota bacterium
ACGGCGGAGAGGACGGCCAGCAGGGCGAGCGGCAGGGCGATCTCGGGCCGCGCCCGCACCCAGCGGAGGCCTTCGAGGGCGCTGGACACGGTGCCGCGCGCGCCGAGGGGGCCTGCGTCGGCGCGGGGCGGTGGAAGGTCGCGCATGGCGAGGAGGCCGCCGATGACGGCCAGGTAGCTCGCGGCGTTGAGTAGGAAGCTCGGGGCCACGCCGACCGCCGCGACGAGGAGGCCCGAGAGGGCGGGACCGACGATGCGCGCGGCGTTGAAGGCGGCGGAATTGAGCGAGATGGCGCTGACCAGGGCCTCGCGTCCCGCGATCTCCGACATGAAGGCCTGGCGCGCGGGCACGTCGACCGTGTTGACCAGGCCGAGCAGGAAGGCCAGGACCAGCACCATCCAGTAGCGTACGGCGCCCGTCGCGGCGAGGACGCCGAGCGCGAGCGCGAGCAGGGCCATGAGCGATTGCGTCGCGACAAGGATGCGGCGTTTCGGCCAGCGGTCGACCAGGGGGCCGGCGAGCAGCGAGAGGAAGGTCATGGGCAGGAACTGCATGGCGCTGACCGTGCCGAGCGCGAGCGGCGAGCCGGTCAGCTCGAGGACGAGCCAGGACTGGCCGAGGCGCTGCATCCAGGTGCCCGCGAGCGAGACGAGCTGGCCCGTCCAGAAGAGGCGGAAATTGCGCTGGCGCAGGGCCGGGAAGGCGCCTCCGCCCGGGCGCTCCCGGGCGCCGCTCCGGGCGCCGCTCCGGGCGCCGATTCCGGTCCCGCTCGCGGGAGCGGCGGGAGGTGCGGTCGCGGCGGCGGCTTCGAGGGCCGGATCGACGCTAGGCCCGGCCACGGCGGGTTCCGGGCGCGGGGCTGCGGCGCGGCGCGGGCGCCTTGGGCGGAATGCCGGCCTTCTCGCGCTCGCGGGCGGAAAGGCCGTCGAGGACGAGATCGTAGGAGCGATCGGCCAGGGCGCGCTCGAGCTCCTCGGGCAGGCTGCCGTCGAGGCGCACCGTGTTCCAGTGCTCCTTGTTCATGTGCCGGCCGGGAGTGATGGCCGGGTAGGTCGCGCGCAGGTCGCCCGCGGCCTCGGGGTCGCACTTCAGGTTGACGGACGGCGGCTCGGCGTCGAGGGCGACGAGCGCGAACATCTTCCCGCCCACCCTGACGACCAGGGTCACTTCGTCGAAGGGGAAGTCCGCCGTGGCGTAGGGCATGGCGCGGCAGCAGTCGATCAGTTCGTCTCTCGTCATGGAGCGGCCAGTATGCCGCGCCCCGGGCGCCGCGGCAAGCGCGGGCAGGAACTGCGCTGGAGGCGGCAGGATTTTCCCGGCCCGCCGGATTTCCCGCCGCGGGGGAAGGTCCTTTCGATCCATGGACGGCACAAAGCGCCTTCGACGCCTCGCCGGAGCGCCGCTTCATTGCCGTCGCCGCCTCCCCGGAGGGGCGCTTCCTTACCGCGGCCTTACGATCACGCCCCGCCGACCGCCCCGGCACGCTTCCTGCAATTTCCATGGATGCGGGGCCGCGCGAGACGCGGAGCGCCGCAAGGAGCTTCACGATGTACAATCGCCTGTATGGTCTCGGCTACGGCATGAACGCCGCGGGTCCCTTTCTCGGCTTCCACTGGATCGGATGGCTCGTCGGTGCGCTTATCGTCGCGGGCCTGGTCGTCGCCATCGTCCTCTCGTTGAAGGCGCACCGGGCCGCGAAGGCCGTCGCCGTCCGCGAACACACGGCCGACGGCACGGCCTCCGCGCTCGCGCTGCTCAAGGAGCGCCTGGCGCGCGGCGAGCTCGCCGAGGCCGAGTACGACCGGCTCAAGACGAAGATCGAAGCATGAGGAGGACGCCATGAAAAGCCTGAAACGTTTCGCCTTCGCGCTCGCCGCGCTCGCCGTCCTGTCCGCCCCGGCCCTGGCCGCCACGGCCGCGGATTTCGGCGCCGCCGGCGCGCTCGCCGCCCTCGGGTCGGGCGCTAGCCTCACCGTCACGGACATGCTCCGCTACGCCGTCGAGGACGAGTACCTTGCCCGCGCCGAGTACCGCGTCATCATGGCGAAGTTCGGCGCCCAGCGGCCCTACGCCAACATCGAGGCAAGCGAGAACCAGCACCTCGACTGGCTGCGCGCCGAGTACGCCCTGCGCGGCCTGGCCTTCCCCGCGGACGCCGCGGCCTCGAAAGTCGCCGCGCCCGCCGACCTCAAGGCGGCCGCCCAGGCAGGCGTCGACGCGGAAATCGGCAACATCGCCATGTACGAGGCCTTCCTGGCCTCTCCCCTCATGGCGAAGCCGGAAAACGCCTCGGTCGCGGCGTTGTTCGGGCAACTCAAGCGCGCGAGCGAAAACCACCTGCGGGCCTTCCGCACCCAGCTCGCGCGCTTTCCCTGACGGAAGGCCGGCTTCCGCACCGGGTTCCGCGCCCGCCGGCGCGTGGGCCCGAGTTGACCGCGGCGTCCGGGGACGGGTATCGTCCTCGTGCGCCGCGCCTTTTCATATTGGAGCGCGACCGGGGAGGTCCCATGGCTGAACGCGACAAGCGGGTCGAACGGGAAAAGCGGGAACAGCGGAATGCCCGTGGCTGGATAGGCCGCGCGCTTCCCCTCGCGCTCGCCGTCGTCGCGGTCCTCGCCCTCGTCCTCTACGTCCTCGACCGCATACCCTTCGCGCCGGGACCGGGGGGAGCGAATCCCCTCCGGGTCGAGAAGGGCGAGCTTCCCCTCGTCGTGCCGCATGGCGGGGCCAAGCGGCTCTACCCGGAGAACACCATACTCTCGTACCGCATGATGGCCGAGCGCGGCTGGACCAATTTCGAGATCGACCTGGCGCTCAGCGCGGACGGCGTCCTCGTGAGCCACCACGACCTTTCCATCAAGGCCACCACCGGCGAGGACCGTCCGGTCCGCGAGCTTTCCTACGCGGAGCTCACGACGAGGAATTTCGGCGTCAACTTCACCTCGCCCGACGGCTCGCGGCCCTACGCGGACACGGCGGCGCTCGCGCGGGACGACCCCGCCCTGCTCGCGGAGCTCGCGCCCGCCCGGCTCGACGCGCTCTTCGCCGCGTATCCGGAGGCCTCGTACATCCTCGAGCTCAAGGACACCTTCGAGAGGACCGGCGCGGCCAACGCCACGGCGGCCGCCGAAGCCCTCGCGCGCGAGATCGACTCCGCCGGCGTCCGCGACCGGGTCGTGGTGGCCAGCTTCGAGGACGCGAGCACCGCCGCGCTCCGCGCGGCCTCAGGCGGCTCGATCGCGACGGCGGCGGCCTCGGACGAGGTGCTCGTCTTCGCGGTGCTCTCGGCGCTCGGGCTCGATTTCTTCCTGAAACCCGGCTATTCGGCCCTGCTGCTCCCCATCGAGGACCGCATCAAGCCGAAGCAGCGCGCCCTGGTCGAGAAGCTGCCGGCTTTCCTCCGCGACAAGCTGGCCTGGTACGATCCGGAGCGCGACGAGTGGTACACGCGGCTCGTCGACCGGCGCATCGTGGAGGACGCGCGGCGCCACGGGGTCGCGGTGCACTACTGGACGGTCAACGACGAGGAAACCATGCGGGAGCTCGTCGCGCTCGGCGTGGACGGCATCATCACGGACCGCCCGGACCTGCTCGAGAAGGTCTACGCGGAACTGGGAGCGGAACGCGCGGCCCGCCCCTGAGGGAGCGCGCGCGCAACCTTCACGCCCGGCCCCTCGCGTCGAGCCATTCCTCGAGCCAGGCCGCCACGCCGTCGTCTTCGACGGAGGGACAGGCCCTGCCGACCGCCTCGCGCACGCGCGCCGTGCCGTTGGCCATGGCCACGCCGACGCCGGCCGCGAGGAGCATGTCGAGGTCGTTCTCCGCGTCGCCGAAGGCCAGGACATCCGCGCGCGCGAGGTCCCGGCGGGCGAGCCACGCGTCGAGGGCCGCGGCTTTCGAGACGCCGGGCGGCACCACCTCGAGCATGGACACGCCCGTCGAGACGACGAGGGCCTTTTCGCCCAGGGCTTCGCGGAGGCGGGGAGCGAACTCCGCGAGCCGCTCCTCGGGGGCGACGAACATGAGCTTGGACCAGCGGAGCTCCTCCACCTCGTCGAAGTCGACGACGGCGCCGGGGAGTCCCGAGCGCGCCTCGTAGAAGTCGACGCCCGGCGTGCGCGCCTCGTAGTACCACGCTTCGCCGGACCAGGCGTGGAAGTCGAGCCCGGAGCGACGGGCGTGCGCCAGGAGCTCGCGCGCGACGCACTCGGAAAGGCCGACCCGGAAGAACGGCGCGCCGTCGCTTTCGCGGGCGGCCGGTCCGTCCCAGACCGCCGCCCCGTTGAAGGCCGAGAGCCCGTCCGCGCCGCCGAAGCGGGCGACCCAGGGCAGGGAGGAAACGCGCGCGCGCCCCGAAGCGACGAAAAGGAGCCGGCCGCCCTCGCGGAAGCGCACGACCGCGCGGACGACGCGATCGGAGAGGCGGTAGTCCCCGGTTATGACGGTGCCGTCCAGGTCGAGGGCCAGCACGCGGAAATCGCGCGCGCGTGCGGCCGCGTCGACGAGACCTGATGTATCGCTCATGCGGCGACTATAGCGGCCGGAGGCGCCGCGCGGGAAGCGCTCTGGGCGCCCGATGGCTTCCGGGGCCCCGCGCTCAGGGCGGGACTCAGGATCAGGGCAGCTCGTCGCGGAGTATCATGAGCGCCGACATCATGCGGGGGAAGCCCGCGGTGGTGGCCACGAGCATGACGGCGTGCTCGAGCTCCGCGCGCGTGCACCCGGCCTCCACGGCGCGCTCGATATGCGAACGGAGCGCGTAGTCGTATTGCGAGGCCGCGGCCACGGCGACCTTGACCAGGGCGGCGTCGCGGGGCGAAAGCGGCCCCGCCTCGTGGAGCGCCTTGCCGAAGGCCTCGTAGGCGGCCCAGGCCTCGGGATGCTCGCGCTTGAAGTACTCGCGGTTGCCGGTCCTCGTGTCCATGCGGTCCTCCTCTTCCTGCAGCAAGGCTCGCGGAGCGAGCGCGCGAGCGCAAGCCGCAAAGCCCCGGATCGCGCGTGGCGAGCCCCGGCCGGTCCGGGGGACAGACCTCGCGCGCTCCGGAGGACAGACCTCGCGCGGGGCGAGCCCCGGCCGCGACGCGACGGAGCCGCGGGCGCCGCCCCGCCCGGGACCGCGCCAGGGATCGAAGCGGAAACGCGCGCGCGTTGGAGCGGAGAGCCCGGTCGCGGCCGCCCTCCGGCGGCCGCGAGGCGCCCGGATTCCCCGACGGGGACCCTGCTTCCCGCCCGCGGCGGATGACAGGAGGCGCGGATCGGGCGCATACTCGATCGCACCATGAACTCGGATTTCCATTACTACGCCGTGCGCGCGATCGCGGAGGCAGCCGGAAGGCCGGACGCGGACTTGATAGCATGGTCGAGCGCCTGGGTCGACAAGGCGATACATCCTTACCTGGTGCTCGAAGACGGCCGCCGGCACGAATGCCCGGCCACGCAGAACTACGTGTTCTGGGACGAGCGTACCCGCGACGAGGTCTACCTGCCCTTCCACTTCGTGCCGGGCGACGCGGAAGCGGCCGCGAGGCTTCGCCGCGACGGTGCGCGGAACCCTTGGGCGGTGACGCCGAACGGCGAACGGGCGAAGGAGCTGATGGTGGCCGCGATGAAATCGGGCGACGCCTGCCGCATCGGCATCGCGGCGCACGCCTTCGCCGACACCTGGGCGCACCAGAATTTCACGGCGCGGAACGAGGCCTTCAACGCCCTCGAGCCGGACTCGCGGCTGCCGGCCGCCGGCCACCTGCAGGCGCTGACCAGGCCCGACGACCCGGGCGGCCATTGGCGCGACGAGCGCCTCCTGCCCGAGGTCTCGGCGATCGACAACGCGGCGCGCTGGACCGAGGCGGCGAAGAAGCTCTACCGCTATTTCTGCGTCTCCATGAAGCGTCCCTTCGACGACGAGGCCTTCCTGCTCGAAAAGCTTGAGCGCGTGTTCCGCAGCCCCGGCGGCAAGGGTGAACGGCGCGCGGACTGGACCATCGAGTTCGACCTCGAGCCCTTCGACGCCCGCGCGCGGCTCGAGGCCGCGGGGCTGATCGACGAGACCGCCATGGACGAGCCCTTCCGCGGCTACGACAAGCTGCTCTGGCTCAAGGCCGAGGCCGGACGGCGGCTCGGGGGCGGCGAGGCCCTGCGCGAGGTGCGCGCGGACGGGCGCTTCGCGACGAGCGACCTGGCGCGCTTTTACGAGGCGGCCGACGAGCATCGCGCGCTCGCCCGGAAGCTGTGCGCGGACCTGTAGGGTCGGGGCGGACGGGCGAAGGCGAAGCGTGAAGGAGCCGCCCGGCGGGCGGAGACGGCGCCGCCCGGCAGGCGGTCGCGGCGTCCCAAGTTTTTCAAGGCGCCGCTTGACGGGCGGGCGGCCGGCCCCGACCATGGAAGGCTGGTGCGCGTCGGGGTCGTCACGGGGAGGTTTCCATGGGTTCATTGATCGCGCGGCTGCTCGCCCTCTTCGCCTTCAAGTCGCGCAGGAACCTCATCGTGGCCATGGGCGTCGCGGGACTCGTCCTCGCGGCGCCGGTCCTGCTCGGTCCCTCCCTCCGCGAGCTCGGGCTCGGCAGGCGCGCGCGGCTCGTGAGCGACATCGCCGCCATCGACCGCGCCAAGCTCAAGGAACCCCTGCTCCGAGAAAGCTTCGACGCGCTGCTCGAGGATTTCGCCGCGCGTCCCGGCGGGGCGCCCGCCGCGGCAGCTGCCGCCAAGCCGGAGTCGGCGAAGCCCGTCGCCGCGAAACCCGCCGCGAAGGCGGAAGCCGCCGCGAGCTCCGAGGCGACGCCGGATGAAACAGGCCCGTCCTGGCTGGCACGGCTCTTCGGGAACGGCACGGTCTGGACCTTCATCGCCGGCTCGGGGCTCTGGATCCTGCTCGGCCTCTCGGGCCTGTTCGCCCCCGGCGTCAAGATCGGCGGCAGGCTCGGAGTCCTGGCCCTGTTCCTGGCCCTCGGCGCGGCGTGCGGCGTCGTCGCGGGCCGGATCGATGCCACCCTGCCCTTGCCGGCCTTCGCCGCGCTCGTCGTCTTAGCCGAGGCGTCGGTCCTCGCCTTCCTCGGCACCATGACGGGCGAGCTCGGGGCGCGGAAGTAGGCGGAAACGGGTCGCGCCTCCGTGCTATCCTTCCATCGACGGAGGAAGGCGGGCATGGCCGAGCGACAGCGCGGGGACGAAGGGCGGGATTGCGGACGGCGGATGCCGTGGACCGGACGGACCCGGCGCCGGAAAGCCGCGCTCGCGCTGGCGGTCCTGGCCCTGACGCTTACGTCCTGCGCGCCGCGCCTCCGCTACGCCGGCGGCGTCGACCCCTTGAGCTTCCTTTCGCCGAATCTGGACTTCTACCTGAGCTCGTCCCGCGCCGAGACCCTCGTCTTGGCGGAGCACTTCGCCGACGCCGGCCGGCAGGCTTTCGCCCTCGAGGCGGCGGCCCGGGTCGAACGCCTGGCGCTCGGCGCCGGCGATGACGGCCGCTTCGAGGCCGCCGCGTACGGGAGCTTCCCGGCCGGCCGGGCCAACGCGCTCCTGGCCGCGGATCCGGGCTGGAAGCGCGAGGGCGAGGGCTGGCGGGAAAGCGGGGGCGAGCTCCGCGCGGCCTTCGCCGACGCGCGGCTGGCCCTCGTTTCGAACCGCCCCCTCGCCCTGATGACGCCGCGACTCCTCGAACCCGGCCCCTCGCCGTTGCCGTCCGCCGCGTCCGACCTGTCGGGCGGGGATCTCCTCTTCATCGTCCCGGACGCCTACACGGTCCTTTCCGGCCTGGCCGGAGCCGCCGAAGAGGCCGGGGCCGCCCGCTTCACGCTGGCGACGGCCTGGTATGTCGACGGAGCCGGTTCGCGCGAAACCCGCGCCGCCTTCGTCTTCCCGGACGGACGGAGCGCGCGCGTGTACGAAGCGGTGGCCCGGCTCGCGCTCTATGGCGCCGTCCGCGCGCTCTTCGACCCGGTCGCGGGCGACGCCCTGCTCGAAGGCGCGGCCTGGACACGGGAAGGCGCGCTCGTCCGCGTCCGGCTGCCGCCCGTCGACGACGCGGCCTGGCGCGGCGCGCTTGGGCGGCTCGCGGCGACCTTCCGCGCGAGCGAGGTGAGGAGCGACTGAGGCCCGCCCGCCTCGGGCTCGCCGCCGTTGCGCCTGACCCGGCTATCGGCTAGAGTTGGCGCGGAGGCTACGCGGCCCATGCGGAAGACTGTCTGGACGGCGCTAGCGGTGTTCGTGGTCGTGCTCATGCTGGCCGCGTGGCTCATGTTCGACGCCTACGCGGTGACCCGCGATGCGGGCATCGCCCGCCTGCGCTACCAAGCCCGCGTGCTGGCCGAACAGGCCGCCAACGGCATCGACGAGTACTTCGACTACTATTACCGGACCCTCCATTTCCTGGCCACCCTGCCGGAAATCCGCCGGATGGACCTGACGGGCGAAGCCACCCTCGAGGCGTTCTACGCGGAGCAGGAGGGCAACGTCCGCGCCGTGACCCGGCTGGCGGCCGACGGAACCATCGCGTGGTCCTGGCCCGATGCTTCGGTGCGCGGCCGTGACATTTCGAAGCAGGAACACAACACCCGCTTCCTCGCCACCCGGAAGGCTACGCTGAGCCGCGTCTTCATGGCGGTGCAGGGCTATCCGGCCGTCTCGCTCGTCGTGCCGGTGTGGAACGACGGCGCCTTCACGGGTGGACTGGCCATCCTGGTTCCCTTCGAGGAAATCTCGAGCCGCTACGTCTCGCAGATACGCATAGGCGAGACCGGCTACGCCATCCTCTTCGACTCGGACGGCACCGAGCTCTACTGCCCGGTGCCGGTACACACCGGCAGGAACGTGAGGGACACCAGCGCCGATTCCCCCAGCATGCTCGCGCTCGCCGAGGTCATGGCGGGCGGGGGCTCGGGCGATGGAGACTACCTTTACTCCGCGGTCGGGGAGACGGTGGGTCCCCCGGTGCGCAAGGTGGCGCGCTACCAGGCGGTGCCGCTCGTCGACTCGTTCTGGACCATCATGGTCACCGTGCCCGAGAGCGAGGCCTACGGTTTCATCGCGGGGTTCCGCAACCGCTGGCTCCAGCTGGCCTTCATCATCGTCGCGGGCAGCCTGGCCTGGTCCGTCATACTGCTCAGGACGCTCGCCCGCAACCAGCGCGTCAACCGGGCGCTCAAGGACACCAACATCTCGCTCGAGACCGTGGTCAAGGAACTCGGCGACGCCCAGGAGCGGCTCGTGCTCCAGGAAAAGCTCGCGGCGCTCGGACAGGTGGCAGCGGGCATCGGGCACCAGGTCAACTCGCCGCTCGGCGCCATCGTTTCCGCGTCGGGCAACATACTCGGCGTCGCGGGAAGGAACCTCTCGCCCGCCCTCAAGGCCTACGCCGCCCTCGATCCGGACAGCCGCACCCTGTTCGACGCCCTGCTCGAACGTGCCTTCGAGAAAGCAGACGCGGCCGATGGCGAGCGGAAGGGAGCGCCGCGACAGGAACGGCTCGAGGCCGCGCGCGAACTCGAAGGCGCCGGCGTCGCCGACGCGCGATCCATCGCGGACGACCTCGCGGACATGGATCTCCTCGCCGAACGCGCTCGCTTCGCGGCCCTGCTCGAGCGCCCCGAGGCCTCGGCCCTGGTCGGCGAGGCGCAGCGCCTTTCCAGCCTGGTCTCGTCGGCCCGCGTCATCCGCCAGGCGGCCGAACGGGCGGGCGCGGTGGTCGGCGCGCTCAGGACTTACGCGCGCGCCGAGCGCTCG
>JAKLEE010000088.1 GCA_022703215.1 Spirochaetota bacterium
GACGCCGACCGCCATCATGGTCGGCACCGGAAAGGGAGCCGAGTACGGCGTGCTCATCAAGTCCGGCGCAGCGCTCGAGACGGCCCATAAAATCGATACGATAGTGTTCGACAAGACCGGGACCATCACCAAGGGCGAACCTGCGCTGACCGACCTCGTCCCCGCTCCCGGCGTGGACGGGGACGAGCTCCTCGCGCTCGCAGCCGCGGCCGAGAAGGCCAGCGAGCATCCCCTGGGCGAAGCCGTCGTGAAGGCGGCGGCCGGGCGGGGCCTGTCCCTCGCCGAGGTCGCCGATTTCGAGGCGGTGCCCGGCCACGGCATCCGCGCGACGGTGGGCGGCCGCGCCGTCCTCATCGGCAACGCGCGCCATCTGGCCGCCGCGGGCGTGGACGTGTCCGGGGCGGCGGCCGCGGTCGAGCGGCTTTCGGGCGAAGGCAAGACCTCCCTCATCGTGGCCGCCGACGGCCGCTGGCTCGGGCTCGTCGCCGTCGCGGACACCGTCAAGGAATCGAGCGCGGCGGCGGTCGCCGCCCTGAAGGGCATGGGCATCGAGGTGGCCATGATCACGGGCGATTCGCGCCGCGCCGCGGAGGCCATCGCCCGTCAGGTCGGCATCGAGCGCGTGCTCGCCGAGGTGCTGCCCGCGGACAAGGCCGCCGAGGTGGCCAAGCTGCAGGCGGAGGGCCGCAGGGTGGCCATGGTGGGCGACGGTATCAACGACGCCCCGGCCCTGGCGCGTGCCGACCTGGGCGTCGCCATCGGCTCGGGCACCGACGTCGCCATGGAGAGCGCGGACGTCGTCCTCATGCGCTCGGAGCTCACCGACGTGCCGACGGCCATGCGCCTCTCGCGCGCGGTCATCCGCAACATCCGCCAGAACCTCTTCTGGGCCTTCGGCTACAACGTCCTCGGCATCCCAGTCGCCGCGGGGCTCCTGTACGCCTTCGGCGGCCCGCTCCTCAATCCGGTCATCGCCGCCGCGGCCATGGCCCTCTCGTCCGTATCCGTCGTCACCAACGCGCTCCGGCTCAGGCGCTTCAAGGCCGCCGCCTGAGGCGGGCGGCCTGGGCCCCGGGCGGCGCATGCCGTCCGATTCCGCATCCGTCGGAGGAACCGACATGAAGAAGATCCTGAAGATCGAAGGCATGAGCTGCGGCCACTGCGCCATGCGCGTCAAGTCCGCCCTGCTCGGCGTCAAGGGCATCAAGTCCGCCGAGGTCACCGTGGTCGACGGCCAGGCCGTGGTCGAGGGCGAAGGCTTCCTCGACACCGCCCTCTCCGCCGCCGTCGCCGAGGCCGGCTACGTCCTCAAAGGCGTCGTCGGATAAGGGCGCACAGCGGAAGGAACCACGGAGACACGGAGGCACGGAGGGGAACGAGGGGAAAGGGAACGTTCAGGGAAGCGTGGTTAACGTGCTTCCTTCCCCGGCTTCCACGAATGCGAAGAGGCGGCCGAGCGGCCGCCTCTTCGTCTTGGTGCCGGGAACGGGACTTCCCTCCGGCTCCGCGCTTCGTGCGCGGGAGCCTCCGGGCCGCCTCGCGGACCGACGCGCGCCATCCTTGGCGCGCTTTCCCCACCCGTCGCTCACCGGTTCGCGCCGGTCGGGGGTCCGCTCGGTTCAAGCCCCGTTCCCGGCTTCGACGAATGCGAAGGGGGGCGGCCTGGCGGCCGCCCCCCTTCGTCTCGTTGCCGGGAACGGGACTTGAACCCGTACGCCTCGCGGCAGGGGATTTTAAGTCCCCGGTGTCTACCGTTCCACCACCCCGGCGCGCGCCGCCATCCGGCGCGCGACTTTTATAGCCCGCCGCGGGCCGCGGGTCAACGCCTCGGGTCCTCCGCCGGCCGCGCGCCGCCGAACGCCACGTAAGCCGCCGTGAACAGCTTGAGCTCGGGACGCGACAGGTTCGCGTCGAGCACGGCTTCGGCAAGAACGATCTCGGCGCCCGCTTCGACGTCGAGCGCGAAGCAGAGGCGGGCCATGGGCGCCCCGTCGTCGGCTCTGGCGAAGAGCGCGTCGAGCGCCTCGTCGTATCGGACCGCGTCGTCCCGGTCGGGTGGCGGCGTCCGCTCGCGGAACGCCGCGCGCAGGGCGTCGAGGGCGTCGTCGCGATCCTCGCGGAACAGGCGGAATACCGGATAGAAGTCACCCAGCAATCCGAGCAGCGAGGCGATGGCCAGCACGAGCTCGTCGCTCGCGAAGCCGGGTCCGCCCTGCCTGCGCAGCGAGGCCACCAGGGCCGGCACCGCGCCCCGGTCCCCGAAGATCTCGAGGGCGCTGGCGCAGGCGATGCGCACGCGCGGGTTGTCCGTCGCTGTCAGCAGTCGCTCGACGAGTTCCGCGCTCTCCGAATCACCCAGCCGCGCGAGCGCGATGATTGCCGCGCCCGAGAGCATGTAGTCGTCCGAGGCCGCCGCCTCGCGGAGCAGCGGGACATGCCTGGCCCCGCCGCGCTTTCCGAGTATGCGCGCCGCCACGTAGGCGGTGGTGTAGGGGTTGCGCTCGATCTCGTCCGCCAGCGCCGCCAGGGTCCGCTCGTCCACCCGCTCCAGGTTCTCGAGCGCCAGCAAGGCCTCGATGCGCACCTCGAAGCGGGGCGAGGCCAGGTAGCGCCCCAGCTCGCGCGAGGATCGCGCGTTCGCGAGCTCCCCGAGCTCGTGGATGATGCGCACCTCCTCGCCCGGATCGTCCGAGCGCTCGAGGCGGCCGAGCAGGTCGAAGGCCTTGAGGTCGCGCGGCGAGAAGAGCACGCCGAGCGACTCGCGTATCGGCAGCGCGTCGAGCGAGGTCAGGCGCCGCGTCAGCAGCGCCCCCGCGCCGAGCACGAGGGCGCTCGAGGCGAAGAGGGCCCGGTAGGCGTCCGCGACGCCGACGCCCGCGCCCTTGAGCGCGTCGAGCAGGAAGCCGCCCGCCGAGGCGCCGAGCGTCCCCCCGAGGCCGAACGCGACGAAGTAGACGATGGACAGGTCGAGCGTGCGCTCGCGCGGCACCAGCGCGAAGTGGTAGGTCTGCCCCGCGTTCTCCGCGCCCGCGAGGCCGAAGCTGGCCAGGAAGGTGACGCCGCCCGTGAAGAGCGCCGCGCCGAGCGCGGTCCCGAAGCCGGGCGAAACCGCCACCGGGGCCAGGGCCAAGGCCGCGACGGCGCCGAGTATCGCGTAGAGGGGCTTGGCGCCGAGCCGGTCGATGACGCGCTTCATCACGAGCCCCACGCTCACCGAGCCGAGCGAGGCGAGGAGCGACCACAGCATCACCAGGTCGTCGCCCTGCGAATACACGCTCTTGGCCCAGACCGGCAGGAAGCTCCGCGCCGCCCCCGAGGCCACCGACACCGGCAGGAACACCGCGAGGAAGGCGCGGTACCCCTTGTCGCGGAACGAGTCGCGCGCCGTGCGGAAGGCCGAGGAGCCCGCCGCCGGCCGGTATGCCTCCGGCTCCGGCACGCGCGCGAGCAGCATCGTGCCCGCCAGTCCCACCGCCATGCCGGCGCCGACCAGGGTCGCGTAGAGCCCGGCCCCCGCGTCGCGTCCGAGCAGCAGGGCCGCCGCGAGGCTCGTCCCCATGCCCGCCACGTTGGCTATCACCTGCACCGTCATGATGAAGGACCCGCGGTCCCGGCCTTCGCCCAGATGCGCGAGCACCGGGTTGTTGCCGATCATGCCGATGCCGCGGAACACGTTGAACAGCGCAGAGCCCAGCAGCACCGCGCCGATGGCCAGCCCGTCGTGCCCGGCGCCGGAGAGGAAGGGCGCCGCCAAAATCGGCGCCATGCCCAGGTAGCGCGCCGCCCAGCCGAAGGCGTAGACCCCGACTATCCGGTGGCGGCGCACCAGGCGCTTCCCCAGCGGCATGAAGAAGAAGGTCGCGTAGCCGAACGCGTTGAGCAGGCCCAGCTCCGTCCCCGTCGCCCCGAGCCGGAGCGCCAGCAGCGTCACGAAGCTTCCGGACAGCAGCGCGAACGAGACCGAGTTGAGCACGTTGAACGCGTAGTACGAACCGCGCGCGCGCCGCCTCGCGGCCTGTGAAAGCTGTGCCATGGGTTCGAGTCTAGCGGCGGAAAGCGGGAGGCGCAAACGGTCCGATACCGACCGGGGGAGAAAGGCAGGGGCGCCCGCGGCTCGCCGGAGGGCTCGCCGCGCCGGGCTTTCCGCCCGGGCGGTCGACGAGCGGCCCCCTTTTCGCGTATCATTCGCCGTCAAACGACCATCGCGGAGGAATCCACAGTGACGAACATCCAGGCCGAGCTCGCCGCCGCCTTCTCCAAGGCCATCGCCGCCGCCTTCGGGCCCGAGGCCGCCGACGCCGACCCCCAGGTCAAGTGGGCCGCCGACGCGCGCCACGGCGACCTCCAGGCCAACTTCGCCATGGGCCTCGGCAAGCGTCTCGGCAAGGCTCCCCGCGAGGTGGCCGACGCCGTCGTCGCAAAGCTCGCGCTCGGCGACCTGGCCTCGAAGCTCGAGGTGGCCGGCCCCGGCTTCGTCAACGTCACCCTCGCCCCGGCCGCCCTCGCGCGCCTCGTCGCGGAGCTGTCCGCCGACGGCCGCATCGGGGCCGCCCGCGCCGCGAGATCCGAACGCGTCGTCATCGACTACTCCGCCCCCAACGTCGCCAAGGAGATGCACGTCGGCCACATCCGCTCGACCATCATCGGCGACGCCCTGGCCCGCGTCCTCGGGTTCCAGGGCCACGAGGTGCTGCGCCGCAACCACCTGGGCGACTGGGGCACCCAGTTCGGCATGCTCGTCGAGCACGTCCGCGAGCTCGGCTGGAAGCCGGGCCAGAAGCGCGAGATCGGCGACTTGAACGCCCTCTACCGCGAGGCCAAGGCCCGCTTCGACGCCGAGAGCGATTTCGCCGAGCGGAGCCGCCTCCGCGTGGTCGCGCTCCAAGGCGGCGACGAGGAGACCGTCGCGCTCTGGCGCGAGCTCGTCGAGGAGTCCAAGCACCACTTCGCCGAGGTCTACGAGACGCTCGGCGTCCTCCTCGACTCGGGCGACTACTACGGCGAGAGCTTCTACAATCCCATGCTGGGCGACGTGGCCGCCGAGCTCGAGCGCTCCGGCGTCGCCACCGTGAGCGACGGCGCGCTCTGCCTCTTCCTCCCGGCCTTCAAGGGCAAGGACGGCAGTCCCGTCCCCCTCATCGTGCGGAAGGGCGACGGCGGCTACGGCTACGACACCACCGACCTCGCGGCCATCCGCCACCGCATCCGCGACCTCAAGGCCGACCGCCTCGTCTACGTCACCGGCGCGCCGCAGAAGCAGCACTTCGCCATGATCTTCGAGGGCGCCCGCGTAGCCGGATGGCTCGCAGAGGGGGTGCGCGCCGAGCACGTGCCCTTCGGCTCCATCCTCGGCGACGACGGCAAGCCCTTCAGGACCCGCGCCGGCGAGAGCGTCCGCCTCCAGGACCTCCTCGCCGAGGCCCTCGAGCGCGCCTACGCCATCGTCGCCGCCAAGAGCCCCGACTTCAGCGAGGACGAGAAGCGCGCGGTCGCCCGCGCGGTGGGCATCGGCGCGGTCAAGTACGCCGACCTCTCCAACGACCGCATCAAGGACTACGTCTTCGACTGGGACCGCATGCTCGCGTTCGAGGGCAACACCGCCCCCTACCTCCAGAACGCCTACGTGCGCATCATGAGCATCTTCCGCAAGGCCGGCGTCGAGCACGCATCGGTCCTCGGCCAGGCGCCCTCCGTCGACGCCCCCGAGGAGCACGCCCTGGCCCGCCACCTCCTCGCGTTCGGCGACGTCGTCGAGCAGGTGGCCCGCTCGCTCGAGCCCCACCGCCTCTGCACCTGGCTCTACGAGCTCGCCGCCAGCTTCCACCACTTCTACGAGAAGTGCCCCGTCATGACGGCCCCCGACCAGGCCACGCGCGAGGGCCGCCTCGCCCTCTGCGCCGCCGTGGCCGAGGGCCTCGAGCGCGGCCTCTCGCTGCTCGGCATCGCCACCGTCAAGCGCATGTAGCGCCGGGACGGGGAGGGGAGCTCAGGAAGGGAAGGGACGAAGAAGCGGGCACGCCCGCCCAATTGAATGTTGCAATAGGTCATTGGACCTATTGCAACATTTCCTTGATTTGGCAATTGCGCAGAAAAGCGTAAGCTTTTCGAGAAATTGCATGGCAGGCTGTTGAAATGCATCGAGTGTTTCAACAGCCTGCCTGGCTCGCTTCTACCTTCCTCCCGGGCCCGCCCTCGCGCCCGGTGCGCGCGTCGCCAAAAGTTCCCGCCGCCCGCTTCCGCCGCGCCGCCCCGTCAGGGTGGCGCTTTCGTTCGCGGCGGCCTCAGCCCGCCAGGACGACGCGGCGCCGGAACTCGCGCCAGGCCATGGCGTCGGCCCCCCCGCGCGCGGCGATCTGCAGCAGCTTCCGGTCGTCAGTCACCAGGACCGCCTTGGCCGCCCGCGCCGCCTCCAGGATGGAAAGGTCGGCCGCGTCGCCAGCGCTTCGCCCGGGCTCGGGCGGCGGCGCGGCCACCTTCGCGAAGAGCTCCTCCGTCAGCGCGAGCAGTTCCGCCCGGCGCGCTTCGTCCGGGGTCGCCGCGAGCTGCCCCGCCACGACGGGCGCGACGAGGAGCCGCAGGTCCCGCCGCTCGGCGAGCGATCCCGCCGCCTCGCCGTCGTCGAGCAGGCGGTCGACGGCGCAGGCGTCGAAGAGGAAGCGCGTGGGCCTCCCGGCGCTCCCCCGTCCTCCATCCGGCCGGCGCGCCGCGGCGCCGCCCTTCCCGCGCGGCTTCACGAGTTGGCGCCCCTGAGCGGGACGAAGCGGACACCTTCCCACGAATCCACGCGCCGGCCGCCGGGCGCGCGCGGGTCGAGGGTGACGCGGACCAGGGCGCCCAGGGTCTCGGGGTAGAGGAGGATGCCGCCCGGCGCGAGCCTTTCGACGAGCCGTTCCGGGTCGAAGCCGCGGCGGACGCCCGCCGAGAGGAAGATGCGGTCCCAGGGCGGCAGCTCCGGCAGGCCGAGCGAGCCGTCGCCCGCCACCACCCCGATATCCCGGCGGCCCGCGAAGCGCTCCGCGAGGGCCGCGGCCAGGCCCGGCAGGATCTCGCAGGCGCACACGAAGCCGCCGGGCTTCACGAGCTCCGCCGCCACGGTCGCCGCCCAGCCCGAGCCGGCGCCGACCTCGAGCACCCGGAGCCCGGGCTCCAGGCGGAGCAGGTCGAGCATGAAGGCCACCATGCCCGGCTGCGAGCAGGTCTGTCCCCCGCCGATGGGGAGCGGCGCGTCGATGTAGGCTCCGGAGCGTTCAGCGGGCGGAAGGAACACCGCGCGGTCCACGCGGGCCAGGGCCGCTATGACCCGGGGATCGCGGGAGCACCCGCCGAGGTAGGACCGGGCCGCGCGCGCCACCTCGTCCGCCAGTTCCCTCGCCCCGCCCATCGACTGCCTCCGCGGAACCCGGCCGACCGGCCGGTCCGCTACTTCTTCTTTCCGAAGTACGTGTTCTTCACCCAGGCGCGGTTCAGCCACAGGTGCGTGGCCACGAGGACGGCCAGCAGGTAGCCGGACACCGGATGGGCGACGCGGAAGAGCTCGTACGGGATCGGATACCCGAAAAGCCCCTGGACGATGCCCGATACGGCGAGGGAAAGGAAGACGAGGGCGAGCAGGACGTTGACCACCTTGAGCGCGTTTTTCGCTGCCATGTATGCCTCCTTGGAGTTATCGCGGCCGGGCGACGGCCGCCTGTACGGTAACATCGTCATTGAAGGCACCGGGCGGCAAGCCGTCCGTGCGCGCGGCGGGGTCTCAGTGCGGGCTCGCGAGCTTCCGGTATGGTACCGCTACCCGCACGAAGCTTCGGCCGTCCGCGCCGGTTCCGGTCTCGAGCGTCCCGTGGAGCTGGTCCCGGATCAGGGTGCCCGCCAGCTCGAGGCGATCACGCTCCGCACCGCCCGGTCCGCCTTCGATTCCGAGCGTAAAACCACCCTCTCCGTCGCCTTCAAGCCTGATCAGGCAGGGTGCGGCGGGGTCGAGGCCGGAGAGCAGCTCTCCGAGCGCGAGGCCGAAGGGAGTGGCCACGTCGAGCGAACACTCGACCGCATCGAGTTCGAATCCGAGCTCGGGGCCGGTCGACGGATCGGGCCGGACCCCTGCCGGGCCGCGCAAGGCGAAGGGCGCGAATTCGCGGACGTACTCGTCGAGGCGGATACGGGCCAGGTCCTTGCGTTCCTGCAGACCCCGGTGGACCAAGGCCATGGCCTGTATGCGGGTCTCGAGTCCCGAGAGGACCTTGAGCACGGCGGGTTCGGCGGTTTCGCGCATCTCGATCCGGAGCAGGCCGAGCGTGATCTGGAGATTGTTCCGCGTGCGGTGGAAGAGCTCGCCGATCAGGACGTCCTTTTCCCGCAGCGAGGCCTGGAGGGCGGCCTCGCTGGCCTCGGCCCGCGAGCGTGCGGATTCCACCCCCGCGTAGGATTCGCGGAAGCGGCGCTCGAGCCGGCCGTATTCCTCGAGGAGGGCGTCGATCTCGTCGGCGCGGCGCCCGCTCCGGGGGGGCGGCAGCTCGCGCTCGACCTTGACGTCGAAGCGCGCGAAGTGGTTCGCCGCCGCGACTATACGCCTCGCGATGCTGCGGTCCGCGAGGATGAAGAGGAAGGAGGACACGAGGACGACCAGGCTCGCCAGGAAGGGCAGGTCGCGGGCCAGCGATTCTATGAAGACCTCGCGGATGCGGTGGGTGTCCCCGGCGACCGTCAGCTGGCCGAGTTCCAGCGTTTGCCCACGGAATTCGTAGTAAAGTGACGCCCTCCGTTCGCGGACGCGTCCCGCGAGCCGCGCTCCCGCCTCCGCGAAGGGTTTCTGCAGGGTTTCGACGGAGGCCCAGGCAATGAGATCGAGATTGGTCAGCGCTTCCACCTGGGCTTCGACCAGGTCCTTGTCGAGGGTCCAGAGCGCGCGCGACAACGGGTCCGCGTACGAGGCGACCGCCTCGTCGAGGGCTTCCTCGAGCTCGCGTTCCGCGCTGACATAGTTCGACCCTGCTCTGATGCCCATGACCAGCAGGGTGGTCACGGCCGAGAAGGCCAGGGTGGCCGCGAACAAGCGGCGCCCGAGCCGGCCTCGGGCACTCCGACCGCTCACGCGGGCGCTCCGGCGGCGATGGTGCCCGGAGCCGCGTTCCCGGCGCGTGAGGATGTCCGGGGAGCGAAAAACCGCGCGCGCTTGCACATGCCACCAGTATAGGCGACGATCGGCGTCGCGCAACGCGGATTTGTCCTTCAGCGAGCAGGCTTGGCGTCTGCGTCCGGCTTCCGGGAGGGAACGCCTTTTCTGCGGTATCGCGCGTTCCGCGCGCCTGCCAACCGGATTCTTGCCCAAAGCGCCGGAAAGGCGCACCGCCCGCTAATCCGGCAGAGAGGATGAGGTATGCGCGAGAGCGCATACGACAATCCCTTCCACTCCGAAAGCGCCGGCAGGCGCATTCGGCTTCCGGTCGCGCGCATCCTGCGCGCTCCCTCCAGCCCGCCGCGGCGTTCGCGGTCGCCGTGGTCGGCTGGGTAAAAGAAAAGCGGCTGTCGGTGAGAGCCTGTAACGGATTTTGTGTAAACGGCTATACTTCTCGAAGGAGCGGGTATGGCCATTTCCAAGGAAGTGCTCGACGAGCTGATGAAGAACTACAAGGGGCCTGACGACATCACCGGCCCCGATGGAATCATCAAGGAGCTGACGAAGGCCCTCCTCGAACGGGCGATGCAAGGC
>JAKLEE010000089.1 GCA_022703215.1 Spirochaetota bacterium
CGGCCAAGCTCAAGGGCGACGTCAAGGAGTACTTCATCCAGGACTACATCCTCTGGCTGACCAAGGAGGCCGAGGGGACGCAGAAGCTGGACAAGGAAGTGCGCGCCATCTTCTGGCGCTACATGCCCTACCCGCAGGAGCTCAAGGACCGCCTCAAGGGCCGCTCCTACGTGTACCAGGAGCTCTGCCAGAAGGACCTGAACCGCTCGCTCTCCGACGGTTACTGAGCGGAGGGAATCCGGGGGATGGGGGAAAACGCGGGCTCAGGCGCCCGCTCGCGTTTACCCTTCGCGGAAGGCCCGCATGGTCCCGAGGGCGGAGCCTCCGGCCGCTTCCGGTCGCCGGCCCGAAGGCGCTCCGTTGAGGGCGGCGCCCCGCCGGCTCCGGAAGGGGCGGCCGACCCTGTGCCTCAGGCGGCGCCGCCACGGGGCGGCGGGCCTTTCAGGAGGGCGCAGCCGAGCTGGAGACGAAGCCCGCTTCTTCCCCCCCGAACTCCCTTCCCTAGCCCGCGTCCTTCGAGGTGGCCAGCCAGACGCCGGCCACGGCCACCGCGCCGCCCGCGAGCTGCCAGGGGCCGAGGCGCTCGCCGAGCAGCAGGAACGAGGCGACCACCGACACGACGGGTATCAGGTTGATGAAGACGCTCGAGGGTCCGGGTCCGAGGCGCTCCAGGGCTATGACGTAGAACCAGTAGCCGAGCGCCGAGCACGCGATGCCGAGGTAGAGCACGTTGGCCCAGACGCCCGGACCCACGGCGCTCCAGTCGGTGCGCTCGAGGAGCAGGAAGGGCAGGAAACCGATGGTGCCCGCCAGGCTCTGCCAGAAGGTTATCTGGAGCCGCGAGTAGCGCGCGAACAGGGGGCGCGTCACGAAGGTGTAGGCCACCCACGAGAGCGCCGCCCCGCCCATGAAGAGGTAGCCTGAGGGCGCGGACGAGAGCCTGAGCGACTCCGCCACGATGAGGCCGACGCCGAGCGTGGAGAGCGCGGCTCCGAGCCAGGCGCGCGCTCCGAGGCGCCGGCGGTCGATCAGGGCCGCGGCCAGCATGGTCAGGATGGGGATGGTGCCGATGACGAGGCTCGACTCCGAGGCGGTCAGCAGCGAGACGCCGTTGTTCTCGAAGAGGAAGTAGAGCGTCACGCCGATGAGGCCGGCGCCCGCCATGAGCGGCGCGTCGCGGAGCGCGAGGCGGGGTCTCTCCCGGCGCGCGAGCAGTATGCCGAGCAGCACCAGGTCCGCGACGACGAAGCGCGCGAGGCCGAGGGTCATGGGCGGGATGGCGGCGACCGCCACCTTGATCGAGAGGAAGCTGAGGCCCCAGAAGAGGGCCACGAAGCCGATGAGGACCAGGGCGGTCGCGCGGGAGGGGCGGGCGGTGTCGTGCTGCATGGGTTTTCCTGATCGGGATTGTAGTGTTCGGCGGGCGGCGGGGTCAATGCGCGGAAGCCGGCGAGGCGCCACGCGCCTGAAGGGCCTTAAGTGCCGGAAAGGCCTGAGGCGCCTGAAGCGCGCGACGCGGGGCGAAGTTCGTGGTGGCGCGGCGCCGGGCTATCGGGTAGACTTCGCTGAAGGCGCCCGCGAGGACGCCTCCATGGCACGAAGCATGATCAAGATCGCCATCGCAGCAAAAAGCCAGAGCGGAGTCCCGGCCCGGGACCTCGTCGTCGCCGCCCGCAAGGCCGGCGTGGAAGGCGTGTCATGGTGCTCCCGCTTCGCGCCGCCGGGCGACAAGGCGGCGGCCGAGGCCCTGATGCTCGACACCCTGCGCGGGGGCCTGACCACGGTGGCCTACGAGGTAGACGGAGCCCCGCTCGACGGGGACGGCTTCCGGGCCGTGATCGCCAGCGCCGAGGCCCTGCATGCGCCCATCGTGGTGGCCGAGCTGCCGGTCGAGCTCGAGCGGCGGCGGGGGCTGGCGGCGCGCGCCACGAGGGCGCTCTTCATCGAGAAGGTCCGGCGTGCGGGCGACCTGCTCGAGGCCGGGGGGCTGACCCTCGTTTTCGACCCGACGCGCTGGCGGCGAGAGGGCGACATGGGCGAGGCGCTCGGCCTCGCGCGCGAGATCGCCCATCCGTCGGTGCGGCTCCGCTGGGAGCCTCCCGCCTCGGGCGGCTTCGACGAGCTCATGGAATCGATGCAGCCCTTCGCCGGATGGATACGGCAGCTCGTCGCCCGCCCGCTCGGACCCGACGGCGGCTATCGGCCGCTCGGGGAGCGCGCCGAGGAATGGCAGCACTGGCTGGACTTCTTCGAGCGGAACGCGGGCCTCGCGGGCATGGCGCACTGGGTGGTCCTGCACGACGCGGGCGCGGGCGGGCCGGGTTTCGGTCCCGACGCGGCCTGGCTGCGCCAGACGGCGGCCAAGCTGGCGCGGCTCCGCGGCTGCCGGGAGAGGGGCTGAGCGCGCTCAGCCGAGCTTTTTCGCCTCTTCCCAGAATCGGTCCATGTCCTCGAGCCGGCCCCGCTCCATGGGGATGCCGTTCTCCGCCATGCGCTTTTCGACATGGCGGAAGCGGGTGGAGAATTTCTCGATGGTGCGGTGCAGGGCCACGGCGGGGTCGACGCCCAGGTAGCGCGAGACGTTGACTACCGAGAAAAGCAGGTCGCCGAGCTCGCCCTCGAGCCGCGCGCGGTCGGCTTCGCCGTGGGCAGCCGTGGCCTCGACGCGGGCCTCCTCGAGCTCCTCGGCGGCCTTGGCCCAGACGTCCTCAGGCTTTTCCCAGTCGAAGCCGGCCTTGGCCGCCTTCTTCTGGAGCTTGTAGGCGCGCTCGAGCGGGGGCAGGGCGCGGCTGACCCCGTCGAGGATCGAGTCCTTCTTCCTCCGGCCCTCGACCTTCTCCTTGATGTCGTTCCACTGGGCCACCACCTTGTCCGGCGTGTCGGCGTCCGATTCGCCGAAGACGTGGGGGTGGCGGCGCACCAGCTTGTCCGAGATCGTCTCGAGGACGTCCGAGGCCGAGAAGGAGCCTTCCTCCTCGTACATCCGCGCGACCATGGTCACAAGCAGGTAGAGGTCGCCGGCCTCCTCGCGGACGTGGGCCGGGTCGCCCTCGTTGATGGCCTCGACGAGCTCGTAGGCCTCCTCGATGATGTTGCCGCGGAGCGTGGCGGGGGTCTGCTCGCGGTCCCAGGGGCAGCCGTCCGGGGCGCGGAGCCGCGCGACAATTGAGTGGAGCCGGTCGAAGGACGCTTTGTGGGGCATGGGGCCACGATAGACGAAGCCGCCCCCGGCGGGCAAGCCGTAGGGGGCTGCATGAACGGGCGCTTCGCGCCCATTGGCGCTAGATCCCGAGGCCGGCGGCGCTCGCCTGGAGGTAGAGATCGACGGCGGCGTCGAAGTCCGAGGCGGGCAGGCTGAACTCGAGGCCCAGGTGCGAAGCGTCCGCGTAGACCGCGAAGAACCAGCCGTCGAAGCGCTCGGGATCGACCTGGATGCCGATCAGGTCGTCCATCGAGGCGAAGATGCGGGCCAGGCTGCGCGTCGAGAGCTTGAGGACTCCGATACGCTCGGCGGACGGGCTCGCGAGGAAGCGGCGCCAGCCCGGATCCTTCGACGCGGGCAGGCTTGCCGAGCCCTCGGCCAGGGCGTCGATGCCGACCCGGCCGTTCGTGGACATCAGGGCCAGGCCGTCGCGGACCGCGAAGCCGAGCTCGAACTTGCCCAGCATCCGGCTCATCAGGGCCTGGGTCAGGGCGAAGGTGCTCGGGTCCAGGCCCGCCGAAAGGGCGGGGCCGAAAAAGAACTCGAAGCCGATGGTGTCGAAGCGCCCTTCGCCGGAACCTTCGCTCCCGTGGCGGATATCGAAACCGACGCCCGAGGCTTCGAAGAGCTCGTCGAATTCGGCGCCGAAGAGCTCGTCGTCGGCCAGCGCCTCGACCAGGCGGAACCAGGCTGCGCCGTCCGCAGCGTCCTGGACGACGCGGATGTCGACGCCGATGGCTTGGTCGAGGAGGTTGAAAATGGCCTGCGGATCCTGCAGCGACGCGATGCGCGCGAAGAGGTCCGGCGCTATGGCCATGTCGAAGCTCATGGCTCCGTTCGCGCCCTGGGCCTCGATCCAGGCGTCGATGTAGTCGGCGTAGGCCTCGCCGAAGAGCTCCTCGACGCCCATGATCGATGCGTACGCGGTGTTGAACTCGGCCAGGGCTTCCGGGTTGACGGACCAGGCGCCCGCGTAGAGCGCGTCGGCGGGGATGCGGTCCAGGTGGCGCATCCCGTCCGCGCCTTCGGAAAGGCGGCGGCCGTAGTCGGCGGCCAGACTGCCTTCGACTGGCACGAGGCCGAAGTCCAGGTCCACGCCGTCCTTGCCGAATTCGATGCCGAGCTCGACGCGCTCGAACTGGGCCATGGCGTCGAGCAGGGCCGGAGCGAGCTCGCCCATGTCGTAGGGCAGGGCGCCGGCGCTTTCTACCGCTTCAGCCATGCCGGAGACTGCAGCGGAGACCTCTTCGGCATAGGCGTCGAGGATGGGAGCGACGAGGCCCGTGGCGATGATGGCGCCTCCGCCCGACCTTGCTGCGACGGGCAGGGTGAGCGTGGCAGCTGGTGCCTCGGCCGGGGCTGGCGCATCGATTCCGAAGACGAGCCACGAGCCGACCTGGACCGGCGGATAGTCCTGATCCTCAGCGCCGAAGTAGTCGGACAGGACGCCCATGCTCGCGCTCCCGTTCCGGAGCGGCAGGTAGAGGACGACGGCCGGCTCGGCGCCCGCGGATGGCAGGACGGCCGCGACGACGGGGCGGGCGGCGTCGATTTCCTTCATGGCGTCGCGGGTGCGGTCGGGTTCGATGCCCGAGCTCCGGGTGAAGGTTTCGGCGAGCGACATGCCGGTCGCCTTTTCTATGCCGGCGCTCTTCCAGAAGGCGTCGAGTCCTTCGAGGGTCGCGCGGGCGTCGTCGATGCGGATCCAGCCGAGGGCGTCGGCCGGAATCGGCGGCGGCTCCGAGGAAGCGCCGCCCGAGCAGGCGGCCAAGGATAGGGAGACGAGGGCGGCGAGCGCCGCGGCTGCGAATTTCTTTCGGGCGGTCATGGGAATGGGACTCCTTCGTGTCGGCGTCGTCCGGCTGCCCGGGCTTATGGGGTGCAATGCCGGCGGTCGAATTCATAGCACGCGAACGGCCCGTTCGCTCAGCCCCCGGGTCTGCCCCCCGGGTCTGTACCTCGGGGCTGTACCTCGGGGCTGTACCTCGGGGCTGTACCTCGGGTCTGTCCCCGAGGTCTGTCCCCCCGGGGCTGCCATTGCGGGGCTGGCCTGCAAAATTCATTTGCGCCGCGCGTCCGTCCATCCTACCATGGGGCGGCGGCGTTCTCGCCAGCTCAGTCGGAAGGGGAGGGAGCATGAAGGACCTCGGGTCGACCCTGCTTCGCGAGGAAGCGTTCGAGGAGATCGTCATCGGCAACACCGCCGTGGCCCGGGCCATGGTCGAGGCGGGGGTGCGCTCGGTAACCTCGTATCCCGGCTCGCCGACTCCCGAGATAGCGGAGGCGCTCGCGGCGATGGGCTCCGACAAGCGTCCGTTGCGCTTCGAGTTCTCCACGAACGAGAAGGTGGCGACCGAGGTGGCGTTCGGATCGGCCCTCAACGGGCACCTGTCGGTGGTCTTCTTCAAGAGCGTCGGGCTCAACGTGGCCGCGGACAGCTTCGTCCAGCTTTCGCTCATGGACATTCCGGGCGGCCTCGTGGTCGTGCTCGGCGACGATCCGGGCGCCAACTCGAGCCAGAACGAGCAGGACAACCGCCATTACGCGCGCATGGCCTACGTGCCCGTGCTCGAGCCGGCGGGCGCCCAGGAAGCCTACGACTTCTTCAAGCTGGCGGCCCGTATCGCCCGCGAGCGCCATACGGTCGTCATCCTGCGCCTGACCACGCACGTGTGCCATGCCAAGGAGAAGGTGCGCTTCGCCGCGTGGAAGCCGGAGCCGTTCGACCGGACGCCGCGCTTCGACCCGGAACTCCAGAACTACATCCCGATCGCGGCTTCGGTCTTCCCGCTCAAGCGCCGGGCCCTCGAACGGATCGAGGCCCTCGCCTCGGATCCGCTCGCGCTTTCGGCCGACCGCGTCGACGACGCGGGCAACCGCAAGCGGGGCGTAATCGTCGCGGGCAACGCCTACCTGTCCTTGCTCGACGCCCTCGCGGAGGTTCGCGAAAAGCCCGACGTGCTCAAGCTCGGCCTCGTGCATCCCCTGCCGGCGGCCCGGGTGCGCGAATTCCTGGCCGCCCACGAGGAGGTCAAGATCCTCGAGGAGCTCGACCCGGTGCTCGAGACGGAGATCAAGGCGCTGGCTTACGACGCGGGACTCCGAACGCGCATCATCGGCAAGCTCGACGTCGGGGAGCTGATGGGCGAACATGTGCCCTCCGCGGTCCGCAGGATCATGGCCGCGACCTGGCCGGACCTCTACGCCGCTCCGCCGCCCGAGGCCCTTCCCGCCGTCGCCGCCCCGCGGCCCGCCCAGCTCTGCCCGGGCTGCGGACACCGCTCGGCATTCTACGCGGTCAAGAAGGCGCTCAAGGACGACGACATCACGGTGGCGGACATCGGCTGCCACACGCTCGGCCACCTGCCGCCCTACCGCATGGGGCGGGTGCTCCTTTCCATGGGACACTCGACCGCGACGGCCTCGGGGCTCGCGCTGTTCAACAAGGAGCGCCGCGTTGCCTGCTTCATCGGCGACTCGACCCTCTTCCACGCGGGGCTGCCGGGCATCGCGAACGCCGTGTACAACCAGCACGACGTCCTGCTCATCGTCATGGAGAACGGCACCACCGCGATGACCGGTCACCAGGACCACCCCGGCACGGGGCGCAACTGGAACGGAGAGACGACCAAGCTCTCGGTGCGGGCCGCGCTCGAGGGTCTCGGCGTGACGAACATCCGCGAGGTCGACGCCTACCAGCAGGCGAAGCTCACGGGCATGGTGCGCGAGGCGCTCGCGGAGCCGGGTTTCAAGGTGGTGATCGCGCGGCACCCGTGCATGCTCAAGTTCACGCGCGACCAGCGCCGGAAGCTCAAGGCCGCATGGAAGCCGAAGCACGTGCGGATCGACCAGGACGCCTGCACCAAAGCCCACGAGTGCGTCGAGCGCTTCGGCTGCCCGAGCTTCCAGCTCCATGACGGGCGCGCGGTCACCGTGAACGAGGACCTCTGCATCGGCGACGGTTCCTGCCGCCAGACCTGCCCCTCGGGGGCCATCGTGGAACAGCTCGGAGGCGCGGAATGATCGGGAACTTCGACATCTACATCGCGGGAGTCGGCGGCCAGGGAATCGGCCTGCTCTCGGAGGCGCTGATCCGCGCCGTCGATCACGCGGGCATGATCGCGAAGGGTTGCGACACGCACGGGCTCGCGCAACGCGGCGGCTCGGTTTCGAGCCACGTCCGTGTCGGGGCGGACGCGCGCTCGCCGCTCGTGTCGGAGGGCTCGGCCGACCTGGTCGTAGCGCTCGAGCGCCACGAGGCGGTGTCGGCGGGCCGGAAATACCTCAAGGAAGGCGGCACGCTGCTCTGGTTCGACGCCTCGTGGCAGCCGCTCGACGTGCGGCTCGGCAAGGCGCGGGCCGCGGGCGAGTCCGACGTCGAGGAGGTGGCCGCGCTCCGGAAGGGGACTGCCGTGCGGGTCGACGGCGAGGGACTGCCCGATCCGCGCATGCAGAACGTCGCGATGCTGGCGGCGCTCTGCCGCCGCGGCCTCGTGCCGGGGCTTTCGCTCGCGCATGCCCGGGCCGCGCTCTCCGACCTGATGGCCGGCGCGGCGCTCGATGCGAACCTGGCGCTGCTCGCTGACTGAACCCTAGTCGGAGCTCGAAAGGTAGGCGAGATCGCGCAGTCGGACCGGATCTCCTTCGGTGGCGAGGCGTTCCACCGCGAGCTCGAGGCTCGAGGAGCGGACCACCCTCACCGTCGCCATGGCGACGAGGCGGCCGGGCCCGCTGCCCGAGGCCCGGTAGACGAGGACGCTCTCGCCGGGCTTCGCGACGATGGCGGCCGCCAGTTCGATGATGACGCGGTCGCCCGAGACGATGGAAACCGTTCCGACGAAGCGGGCCTGCGTCGCTTCGGCGGGCGCCTCCCCGGCCGTGGCCATGGCCTGGTCGAGCAGTCCGGAGAGCCTCAGGTTTTCGGCCTCGAGCGTGGCGATCCTGTCTTCGAGCGCCGCGGTCTTTGCCGCCGAGTCGGTCGTCGTGCCTGCGGCCGCCCGGGCCAGGGCCGCGAGCTCGACTTCGAGCGCGGCCGCGCGCGCGGCGTTCGCGTCGCGTTCGCGCCGGAGCGCTGCGAGCTGTTCGAGCGCCGCGCGCTCGGAGCGGGCCGCGGCCGCGAGAGCCGTCTCCGAAGCCTCGGAGGCGCGGCGGGCGTTCTCGAGCTGGAGGGAAAGGGCTTCGCTCCCGTCGCGTGCGTCTGCCAGATCGGTCTCGAGGGCAGCGATCCGCCGCTCGAGCTCCGCGGTCGCCGCCAGGGCTCCCAGCCGCGTGAGCTCCGCTTCCGTCCGTAGCCGTTCCAGCGTCGTCTCGGCGGCCGAACCCGCGGCTCCTGAACCCGTGGACGGGCCTTGGGCGGCCTGGTCGTTCCCGTCGGGGCCGGGCGTCGCGGGCGAAGGTTCCTTACTCGCCGCCGCCGCGGCCGCCCGCGCCTCGGCGCGAAGGCGGTATTCCTCGATGATGAGGTCTCGTTTGGCTATCTCCATGTCGGCGCGGGCGCGGAGCGCGTCGATGAGGAGGCTTTCGGTGGTGAACAGGTCGCTCGCGCGCAGGAAGAGGTCGTCCTCGCGCACGCGGTACCAGCCGAGCGCGACCGTGAAGGCCACCGCCGCGACCGCCATCGAAAGGACGAGCATGGTCAAGGGCGCTCGGAGCCCGCCCCTCGGCAGCTTCGACGCGTCGAGCGGCTCCGGCCGGTTCAGCGCCAGCTCCTCCGCCAGCGCCGCGTCGAGCGAGCGCCAGAAGCCGTCGCGGACCGCCCGTTTGCCGGCGCGCCCGTAGAGATCCGAGAGCGCCTGGTACGATCCTTTGACCTCGCTGTCCACCCTGCCTCCGTCCGACCGGGGCGCCCGTGCTTGCCGGCGCTTCCCGGCCAGATTATAGTGCATCAAAAGGCGTTTTCGCGCCGGAACCGATCGGAGCGTGATGAAGACTACCATACGGCTCAAGCTCGTGCTCTCCATCCTGCCGGTGCTGGTCGCCTCGTTCGCCGTGGCCGGGGTCAGCTCCATCCTGCTGTCGCGCGCCGGCATGATTCGGCTGGCCATGCGGAACCTGGCCTTCAAGGCCGAGACCCTCAAACAGTACGGCGAGGCCCAGTGGGGCCTCGTGGTCGCCCAGGGCTTCGACTCGGATCCCGAGTTCGTCGAAGCCGCCCGCGCCTCCTTCGCCCGGCACGCCGAATCGCTCCTGCGGGAGGACTCCGAGACCTTCGTCGCGCTCGACCTGGACGGGACCCTGCGGCTGTACGCGGGGCAGGGCGTGGCGCCGGAGGAGGCGCCGGTCGCCCTCAAGGCGCTCATGCGCGAAGGACTCACCGGCGCGGTCCGCTTCGAAGGCGCGCACGGCGAGCGTTTCGGCCAGGCCTTCTACTTCGCGCCCTTCGGCTGGTACGTCGT
>JAKLEE010000009.1 GCA_022703215.1 Spirochaetota bacterium
CACGCAGGATACTCGCCGACGGCGAGCGTTTGCCCCTTCCGTCCGCCGAAAATGGCTCCTCCCTCTTCGACCTGGTGGCGTATTACCTCGACCGGGCGCGGCTCGTCCTGCCCTTCTCGAAGGAGCTTTTCCGGGCGATGGAGCGCACCCTTGACGAGCCCTCGCGCGCCGCGCTCCAGCACGCCCTACTCGGCGAGGCCAATGTGGCGGAGAGCCCGGAAACGATGGATGACGACGAAAACCCGTTCGCGGAATACCGTCGGTCCGGGGAGCTCAGCCCCCCCGTCGTCTCGGCCTGGGTGGACTGGGAGCGCGGGTCGCGGGATAGCGCGCGTTCCACGCGTCCCGGAATCGACCCGGCCCTGATCGAGCGCGAAACCCTCGCCGCCTTCCGCACGAGCCACGCTGGCCGCGAGATCTGCGATCCTTTCCTCGCCCACCGCGAAAAGCTCGCTTCGGTCTTCGCGCTTCCGGACGGCGAGGTCGAAACGCTGACCTTCATCTGGTGCGCGGGGTCCGAACCCGCCTTCCGCGAGCTTCTCGACAGCCTCAAGCTCTCGGACTACCAGCGTGTCCTGTCCGTCTGCTCGGGACTTCCGCTCCGCGAGGTGAAGGAAATCCTCGCGCCGGACGGGAAGCTCGTGAGGCCCGGCTTCGTCATCCAGGACTTCTTCCCCCCGCCCCATTACGTGCTTGCCGAGGAGCTCCGCGAGTTCTTCGCGGGCGAAGGCTCCCTGCAGACGATGGCGAAGCCGCTCGAAACCTTCATGGCCGACTCGCTCGTGCGCCGCGCGCCCCTCGGGCGCTTCCCGGTGCCTGCGGCCTCGCGCCGCATCGTCGAGGCCGTGCTGCGGAGCGGCGGCGGCGCCGTCCTCGTCCATGGCGCGCCCGGCACGGGCAAGACGACCTTCGTCGCCAACCTCCTGTGCGAAGCCGGGCTCAAGGCCTTCGTTCTCGGCTCGGGCGGGGCCGACGCGGAGAACAGGCCGGCTTTTCTCAGGCTCAAGATGGCCGCCCACGTCGCGGCCGCCTCCGGCGGCGTCCTCGTCGTCGACGAGTGCGAATCCTTCCTCGCGGGCGCCGACCTCGACCGCCCGGGCGCGGCCGCGGCAAAAGCCTGGCTCGCGGAGTTCCTCGATGCACGCTCGCCCGCGACGGTCTGGATCGCCAACGAGGTGGACGGCGTCCACGACGCCATCAAGCGCCGCTTCGTCTACAGCCTCGAATTCCGGCGCCAGGACGAACGCGCGCGGGAGTGCGTCTGGAGCGAGCTCCTCGGGAGCTACGGGCTCGAGGACCTCGTCGCCGGGGAATCCGTCCGGGACCTGGCGAAGAAGTTCGAAGTAAGCGCAGGCGGCATCGACGCGGCGCTCCGGGCCTTGAGAAGCGTCGTCGAGGCGGGCGGCACCCTGGCCGAAGGCGAGCCGCTCGCGGTGCTCTCGGAAATCCTGGGGCGGCACGAGGCGCTCATGACCGGTTTGCGCCGCGCGCCCGAAAGCCGCCTGAAAACGCGCGACTCCCGCTACCTGCCCGGCGCCCTCAACGTCGACACGAGCTTGGAGGAACTGCGCGCGGGGCTCGAGCACGTCGCCCGCGCCCTCAAGGAACGGAAGCGCGCCGGCGAGGGGACGGTCGCCCCGCTCACCTCGGGCGGTGGTTCCCCCGAAGTCCTCGAAGCCAAGCTGCTTTTCTCGGGCGGACCGGGAACGGGCAAGACCGCCTACGCCCGCTGGCTCGCCGACGCGCTCGAGCTGCCGCTCGTCCAGAAGCGCGCCTCGGACCTGCTCTCCCCGTTCGTCGGCGGCACCGAGCGGAACATCGCCGACGCGTTCGAGGAAGCCGAAGCCTCAGGCGCCCTGCTCCTCCTCGACGAGGCCGACAGCCTCTTCCTCGACCGCGCCCGCGCGGAGCGCGGCTGGGAGCGGAGCCAGACCAACGAGCTCCTCACCCGGATGGAAAGCTTCGCGGGCATCCTCGTCTGCTGCACCAACCGCCGCGACGACTTCGACGCGGCTGCCATGCGGCGCTTCCAGTGGAAGCTCACCTTCGCCCCGCCTGACGCCGGGAAGCGCCTCCAGCTCTACCGGAGCTACTTCTTCGAGCTCTGCGGCGAGCCGGACTCAGGCGCGACCGAGCACCTCGCGCGCCTCGAAGGCCTCTGCCCCGGCGATTTCGCGGCCGTGCACAAGGCTCTCGTCCCCGTCGTCGCCGCCCGCGGGGGCTCCGCCAGGCTCGAGCACGGTTTCGTCCTCGGCCGCCTCGAGGCGGAGCTCGGCTGCCGGGCCGCGCCGGCGGGGCGGAAGATCGGCTTCGGCGCTTAAGGACCGCCGCTCGCGGGCTCGCGCGTGGCTTCACGTGGAAATCAGCCCGGCCATGCCTTATCGTTTGACCTCGGCCGAAGTCGCGCCAACGCCGGCGACGCGGAAACGATGCGGAAATGATAGATTCCATCGAGGAGCGCACATGCACGATGAAGACGGCACCGGGGAACCGGTCAATGGGGCAGCATCCGGCATGAATCTCTTCGGCCCCGAACAAGTGGAGCAACTCGCGGCTTTGCAGCTCAGGCTGCTCGGCGCGGAACCGTCGGGCGACGGCACGCAGGCGCACGCGGTGTCTTCCTTCGGACCTTTCGAGGTGGGCATCCATCTCGTCCTGCCCAACAAGGTTTCCTCGTCGTCCTTCGTCCTGCCCGGCCCGGAACGGGGCGGGGCTATCGGGCTTTTCAAGTGCTCGGGACGGGGGCTCGCTCCGGCCTTCCAGTCCCAGGACCTCGCCGCCCGATTTTTTGAACGCTTCAAGGCAAATGCCGGCGCGCGGGAGCTCAAAGCCTTCGTCGAGGAACGAAACGACGCGATCCTCGAACGCGGCCTTCCCGGGCGCTTCTCGATGCTCGGCCTCGGCGTCATATCCCAAGCGGGGGAAGCGGCCTGGCTCTCGGCCGGCGGTCCCGACGCGTACCTCTACCACGAAGCCACGAAGTCCTGCCGCAAGCTCAAGCTGGTCTCAGGTCCCCCACTCGGCATGATGCCGTCCATGATGGTCGAAATGCAGGGAGGCTGGAAAGCCTTCAAGCTGCCGCTCGAACGCGGCGACCTCGTCTTCTTCCCTTCGGGCGACTGGGACGAAGCCGGCATCCCGACCATCATCGATGCCGCGCTCGCGCGAACCAGGTCCGAAGGCGGCCACGCACCACTCCCATCGATCCTTGCCGAGGTGCTTGCCGGTCTCGAGAAGGCGGCGGAGTCGGTCGACGGGTTCGAGACGCAGGGGGACAGGTTTGTCGCGGCGCTCCGGAAGAACTGAGCGCCATTCATCGCATCCCGCGGCCGCGGATTCGCTGCCCGAAACCGCACGGTTCCGCGACGTTCCGCCCCCTTCGCCTCTCTTAGTCCGCGTTGGCCATTCCGACGCGCCGGACTCCGGTCCGTGCCGGGCCGTGCGTGAGCGCTCTGTTGCGAGCGTGACAGGCTAGGGCGATACTCGAAAGTCGGCGGTCTGCCAGAGTCTCTTGAAGGTTTCGGCGGGAAAGGAGCGAACGATGAAACTGAGAAGCAAAATGATCCTGTTGCTCGCGCTTCCGGTCCTGGCAGGGCTCGCGGGCATGAGCTTCGTGATCGGATCGTACGTCTCGGAATCCATGACGGCCATCGTGCTCGAGATGCTGGACTCCATGGCCGCCGCCCGCTCCGACGAAGTGGGACGCTGGTTCGAACGTCACGTGCAGAATTCCCGGAGAACCGCTGGTGAACGGGAAATCCAGAGCGGAGACCTGGACCGCATGCGCTCATACATGGTCGAGCGCCAGGCCAGGCTCCCCCCGGACATCTCCTACGAGTTTTTCGTGCTGCCCTCGGGCATCAACTACACCTCGCTGAACGGATCCGGCAACGTCGCGGACCGCCAGTACTTCAAATCCGTCATGGGCGGCGCAGACTACTACGTCAGCGAAGGTTCGGTGGCCCGGTCGACCGGCGTGAACGCGACCTTCATCGCCGTGCCGATCAAGGACGCCTCCGGACGCGTCCTGGGCGTCTCGGCGTCCGTGGTCACCCTGGACACCCTTTCCCGCATAGCCAAAGAGCTGTCGGTCAACGGCGCGCATGCGGTCATCCTGGACAACACCCTCGCGGTGGTCGGGCACGAGGACGCCTCAATGGTCCTCAACGCCAATTTCGGCGATCCCGCCGCGCTGGGCTACGCCGGGTTCGACGGGATCGTCGGCGCCTTGAAGGAAGGCGCGAACGGACACGCCCGGTTCATCGATGGAGAGGGCGTTCCCATGTACATCGCCTACGCTCCGATCAAGGTGGCCGAGGGCTGGACCTTCGCCATGATGATACCCGTCGAAGTCGTAAACGGCCCGGTTAGCCGGGTCATCCTGATACTGGCGGGAGTTTCGCTCTTCGTCATCGTCGCCCTCGCGGCACTGATAGTGCTTTCCATCACGCGGCTCGTCCGCCCGATCGCCCTCGTGTCGCAGCTGTCGCTCAGGCTGTCGGAAGGCAAGCTCCACCTGGACGACGCCACCCGGCGCCGCTTCGACGCGGCCTCGAGGAGCGCGGACGAAGTGGGGGACGCGGTGAGGGCTATGGGAATCCTGGTAAGCAACCTGGAGAGCATAGCCCGCTCCATCTCCGTTTCCTCCAGGGAGGTGGAGAAGGGGGCGGCGGCCATCAGCCAGACCAGCCAGGTCCTGTCCCAGGGCGCCACCGAGCAGGCGTCCAGCGCCGAGGAGGTCTCCGCGACCGTGGAGGAGATCAGCTCGACGGTGCGCCAGAGCGCGGACAACGCGACGGCCACGGAGGGCATTGCGCGCCGGGCCATGGTGAACGCCCGGGACGGAGCCGAAGCGGTCTCGCGCTCCGTAGACGCGATGAAGACCATCGCCGCGAAGATCGGGATCATCGAGGAGATAGCCCGTCAGACCAATCTGCTCGCCCTGAACGCCGCCATAGAGGCAGCCCGGGCCGGAGAGGCCGGCAAGGGTTTCGCGGTGGTGGCAAGCGAGGTGCGCAAGCTCGCCGAGCGGAGCCAGGGCGCCGCCGCGGAAATCGTGAAGATCTCCGGCGAAAGCGTCATGACGGTGGAGGAGGCAGGCTCGAAGATCTTGAGTCTGCTGCCCGACGTCCAGAAGACGGCAGAGCTGGTCCAGGAGATCGACGCTGCGGGCCACGAGCAAAGCACGGGGATAGACCAGATCGTATCGGCCATCTCCCAGCTCGACACGGTGATACAGCAGAACGCGAGCTCCAGCGAGGAACTCGCGTCCATGGCGGAGCAACTGTCCGCCCAATCCATGTCCCTTCACGAGAGTGTGGGGTTCTTCAAGTTGGACGGAGACGGCTCCACAGGGTCGGTGCGCCGGCCGGGTTACCTCGGAGCTGTCGACGCGGCGCCCCGTCGCGGCTTCGCCACGCGCCAGGTTCGATCCGGGAGCGGAACCATCCTGCCTGCGCCCGAGCTCGGCGACGGGGGCTTCGAGGAGTTCTAGCGGCCCGTCTTGATGTCCGACTCATCCCGACGAACAGTGAGAAGAGGATTCTCGCGTTCCCCCATCGCGAAGCCTGGCTCCGGGAGGCCATGGCAGGTTCGGCCTCCGCGCGCGGTTTCGGCCGCGCGACAGGGGGCCCTAGCGCCCTCGCGCGGAATTCCGCCCGCCCTACCTGAGTTCCTTCACGAACACCTCCTCCCCGTCGTCGAGGATGCCCGTGTCCATGAAACCGAACTTCGTGTACACCTTGATGCCGTTCGCGTTGTCCGGCGAGGTCGAGAGCCGCATGCGCACGACGCCGGGCTCGGCCCGCGCGATGCGCTCGAGGAGGCCGAGGGCTGCGGTTCCGTAGCCCTTGCCCTGCTGGCCCTTGTCCATCATGAAGCGCCAGAGGTAGAGCTCGCCCCCGCCGCGATCCACAAGGTACATGAGGAAGCCGACCATCGCCCCCTCGACGTAGATTGCCCGCGGCACCGCGGCGCGATTGATGCACGCCTGCGCGAGCGACTTCATGTTGGACGCGACGAAGGGCTGGTCCGCGCGCACGGCGAGGGCCACGCACTCGTCGAAGTTGTCGTCGTCGAGCTCCCGGAATTCGATGTTCATGAGCGCCTCCCCGATTCCTGCCCGTCGCGGTCCCGCGACCGACGTCTGGAGCTTAGGGCAGGCCGGGCACGCGCGCAAGATATTTGAAAACGGGAACCCCTCCGGGAAGGGAAACCTTTCAAAAAGGTTTCCCTCCCCGGCCCCTCCTTTCCAAATGCTGCCGCGGAGCGTCCGGCCGCCGACGCGGATCGGGAGCCGGCGCTCCACGTTTGCGCCCGCCGCCTTTTCCGCCTATGCTTTGCGCATGCAGTCCCACGAAATCCGCGACGCCCCAACGCCTCCGCTCCGCCCCCTCGACGTGGACCTCGTCCGCGAGCTCTGGTCGAAGACCTACAACACGCAGGGCAAGCCCGACTGGTCGCACATCTACCCGTACTACCACGACGAGGTCGTGTTCCGCGACTCGATCCAGACCGTCGAAGGGCTGGAGAATTTCAAGGCGCTCTGCGCGCGGCTCGCGTCGCGCTGCAAGGAGCTCCGCATGGACATCCACGCGCTCGCACGCGAGGGCGACGTCATCCTCATGAACTGGACCATGACCATGATGTTCGACAAGTACCCGAGCACGGAACTCCACGGCGCCACCGCGCTCACGCTGCACGCGGACGGCCGCATCGCCGCGCAGCGCGACTACTACGACCTTTGGGGCGACATCTTCGACAACATCCCCTGGTTCCGGAAGCCTTACCGAAAATTCATGCGCAAGCGTTTCGGCTGAAGCGTTGGCGCGGCGGCTCCCGCGCCGGGCCCGGGAGGGTCCGCGCGCAGGAGCCGCGTTCAGTGTCCATCGTCCGGCGCTCAGCGGCCCGCGCTCAACGTCCCGCGGCGAATTCCCGCACCGCCGCCTCGATCCCGTCGCGCACGCGACGGAGGCCGGCCATGATTTCCCCGTCGCTCCCCTTCATGGACGAAGGATCGTCGAAGGGCCAGTGGTGGCGCTCGACGCGGCCGGGGAAGATCGGGCAGCGCTCGGCGGCGTCCTTCGAGCAGACCGTGACGACGACGTCGAATTTCCTGCCGGCCGCGTGCAGGTCGAAGACGCTCTTCGTCCCGTTTCCGGAAATGTCGATGCCCGTTTCCGCCATGGCGCGCACGACGAAGGGGTTGAGCTTTCCGGGCTCGAGTCCCGCGCTTTCGACCTCGAAGCGATCCCCTCCGATACGCTTCAGGAAAGCCTCGGCCATCTGGCTGCGGGCGGAATTGTGGACGCACAGGAACAGCACGCGTGTCATGCCGGAATCCTCCGTCGGCGTCAGGGTGTCACGACTGGAAAGCGCGAACGCGTCGCGCGCGCGATCTTCACGAGCGAGAGCATTACCGGCACCTCGACGAGCACGCCCACCACCGTGGCGAGCGCCGCGCCGGATGATAGCCCGAAAAGGCTGATCGCGACGGCCACGGCCAGCTCGAAGAAATTCGAGGCGCCGATGAGCGCCGCGGGAGCGGCGGTCGCGTACGGCACCTTCCACGCCCTCGCCCAGCCGTAGCCCAGGAAGAAGATGAAATAGGTCTGGAGCACGAGCGGCACCGCGATGAGGGCGATGGCGAGCGGATTTGCCAGGATGACGCGGCCCTGGAAGGCGAAGAGGATGACCAGGGTCAGCAGGAGCCCGGCTTCCGTTATTCCCTCGAAGCGCTTGATGAAGACGCCCTCGAACCATTCCCTGCCGCGGCGCCTTACCAGGTTAGCCCGGGTCAGCGCTCCCAAGCCAAGCGGGATGACCACGAAGAGCACTACGGACAGGATGAGGGTATCCCAAGGGACGCGCACGTCCGAGACGCCCAGCAGGAAAGCCACGATGGGCGTGAAGGCGAAGAGGATGACGAGATCGTTGACCGCGACCTGGACCACCGTGTAGCCGGGGTCGCCGCCGCTGAGGTAGCTCCATACGAAGACCATGGCCGTGCAGGGGGCCGCGCCGAGCAGCACCGCGCCCGCGAGGTATTCGGTGGACAGGTCCCCGGGTATCAGCGTCCTGAAGACTACCTTGAGGAAGAACCAGGCGATAAGGTACATGGTGAAGGGCTTGACGAGCCAGTTCACCACGAGCGTGATGACGAGTCCCTTCGGTTTCCGTCCCGCGTTCCTGACGCTCGCGAAATCCACTTTCAGCATCATCGGATAGATCATGAGCCAGATGAGGATGGCGACGGGAATGGAAACGCGGGCGTACTCGAACCTTCCGAGGAAGGCCGGAACACCGGGCAGGAAGTGGCCGATGGCCACGCCGAGGGCGATGCAGAGCGCCACCCAGAGGGAAAGGTATTTGGCGAAAAAGCCGATGCCGGCCTTGCCTCGTTCAGCCATGCTTGCCTCCTGCCGGACCGGAGCCGCGTACGCGCTCCATCATCCTACGCCGCCGCCCCGAACGCCAGTCCGGCCAACGTCGAGAGAACGACCACGAGCCCCACATAGGTGGCGGTCTTCTTCCAGCCGAGTTCCCCGCCGATGACCAGCATCGACGGCAGCGAAAGGCTCGGGCCCGCGAGCAGGAGCGCGAGCGCGGGTCCCTGCCCCATGCCGCTGTCCATCAAGCCCCTGACAATTGGAACCTCGGTAAGAGTCGCGAAGTACATGAGCGCGCCAGCGATCGACGCGAAGAGGTTGGCGGACACCGAATTCCCGCCCATGAGCGAGGCGATCCACTCCGCGGGAATGAGCGCGTCGTGGCCGGGGCGCCCGAGCAGGAAGCCCGCCACCAGGACGCCGCCGAAGAGGAGCGGCACTATCTGGAGCGCGAAGTCGCGCGTCGCCGTCACCCATTCGATGCGCTCCTCACCGTCGAACCAGCGGGCCACGGCGTACGCCAGAACGAGGGCGAATCCGCCCGAGATCCACCACTTCGCGGCGTAGATGGCGTCCCAGACGGCGGAACCGCCCTTCGAGTCCGCCCAGTTCAGGAACACGAGGATGCCGACCATGCTGGCCATGTAGACGGCCATCTTGCCCAGGGACCGTTTCGGCTCCTCGTCGGGCGCCTGGAACATGCGGGCGTCCGCCGCGCGCTTCGCGTCGTCCTTGCGGTAGATGAATGCCATGGCGAGCCCGATGAGGATCGAGAAGGCCATGGCTCCGACGGCGCGGGCGAGTCCGAGCTTCCAGCCGAACACCTTGGCCGAGAGCACGATGGCGAGGATGTTGATGGCCGGTCCCGAGTAGAGGAAGGCCACGGCCGGGCCGAGCCCCGCGCCCTTCCTGTAGATGCCCTTGAAGATGGGCAGCACCGTGCACGAGCAGACGGCGAGGATCGCCCCCGACACCGACGCGACGCCGTACGCGACCGCGCGCTTCGCGTCGGGGCCGAGGTAGCGCATCACCGCCTGCCGGTTCAGGAACACGGTTATGGCGCCCGCGATGAACATGGCGGGCACGAGGCAGAGGATGACGTGCTCTCGGGCGTATTCCGCCAGCATCAGGAAGGCTTCGTTGAGCGCGGTCGCCACCGTCGTCGAGCCCCATGGCACGAAGTACGCCGCCAGGAATACGCCGGTGACGATCAGGAGCTGCATATTCGGGGAAAGCTTCTTGGTCACGGCAGCTTAAGCCCGGGTGAATTTCGGCCCGCCGAGGTAGGCCTTGACCTGGTCCTTGGTCAGGACCTTGCCGACGCTCTTGACCTCGCCGTCGACGGCGAGCGCGGGCGTCATCATCACGCCCATTTCCATGATGTCGTCGACCTCGTCGACCTTGACGAGCTCCGCGTCGAGGCCGAGCTCGGCGATGGCTTCGCGCGCGTGCTGCTCGAGCAATTGGCATTTCGGGCATCCGGTGCCCAGGATCTGGATTTTCATCGACTTCCTCCCACCGTCGGCCGGACGAGCCAAGCCGAGTCAAGCTGCATCCAATGTTGCATATTTTGGAAACATTGCATTAAATGTCAAGTCCCGTCCTTGACAATTGTTGCCAAACATTGCAACAATCAGGCATGGACCAACGGACGCTCAGGCGCTGCGAGTTCCGGGCGGGCATCTTCAAGGCCCTGGCCCACCCCATGCGCGTCCTCATGCTCGAGACACTCAAGGAAAAGCCTTGGTGCGTCTGCGAGCTGGCCTTCGCGCTCGGCCTCGAGAAGTCGGTGGCCTCGAAGCATCTCGCGCAGCTCAAGGCCGCCGGACTCGTCGACACGGAAAAGCGCGGCACCCTGGTGGAGTACCGCCTGGTCGCGCCCTGCGTGCTCGACGTGGCCGCCTGCGCCGAAGGCGCCATACTCGCCAAGCGCCGCGCCAAGCTCGATATCGCCCTTCCCCTCCGTTCCTGAACGCGCGTTCGGGACGGCTCCCCTTGCACAGTCCCCGGAGCATCGTGCAAGAATCCGCTCATGAAGCGCTTCATTGTGTTCCTTCTATTTGCCTTCCTGCTTTCCGCCCTCATCCTGGCGCTCGCCTCGGGCGGGTTCCGCGCCCTGCCCGGCTTCGCCGCGGAAGCCGACCCGGCGCTCGTCGTGGCGCTCTGGGCCTTGGGCTTCGCGCTCGCGAGCTTCGCGGCCGGCGCGGCCACGGGCGACTACTCCTGGGTCGACCGGCTCTGGTCCACCCTGCCGGTCGCCTTCGCCTGGTACTACGCCTTCCGCGGCGGCTTCGCGATCGGCATCGTCGCGGCCGCCCTCGTCGTCACCCTGTGGGGCGCGCGGCTCACCGCGAACTTCGCCCGCCGTGGCGGCTACTCGGGCGAGGAAGACTACCGCTGGGCGGTGCTCCGCTCGCGCCTGGGCACGGGCTTGCGTTGGCAGCTGTTCAACCTGCTGTTCATCTCGCTCTTCCAGGTCGGGCTTTTCGTCCTCTTCACCCTGCCCCTCCGCTCCCTCGCCCTGGAAGGCCGCGCGCCGACCCCGGGCTTTCTCGCCGGGCTCGCGCTCATGGCGGCCGCGGTCGCGCTCGAGACGGCGGCCGACGCCCAGCAATGGACGTTCCAGGAGTGGAAGCGCCGCTCCCGCTCCGGCGAGACCGTGCCGGAACCGTTCCGGGTCGACGTCTCGCGCGGGTTCCGGACGACCGGCCTCTTCGCGCGCTGCCGCCACCCCGCCTACGCAGGGGAGCTTTCCTTCTGGACCTTCCTGGCGCTCGCGTGCACCCTCGCCGCCGGGCGCTTCGTCCCGGAAGCGCTGCCGGGCGCGGTCCTGCTCGCGGCGCTCTTCGCGGGCTCGGTCCGCTTCACCGAAGGCATCACCGCCTCGAAGTACCCCGCCTACGCTGAGTACCGGAAGCGGACCTGGGGCATCATGCCGAAGCCGGGACGCCGCTAGCGGCAGGCGAGAGGGCCGCGTCCGCCGCTTCCGGCGGCAAGGGCCGCTTCCGGCCTTCTGAGTCGATGGCCACGTAGACCAGCTGGGCCTCGGTGACGCGCACGTGGACGAAGCGCTCGCCCTCGTGCCGCTCCGCGAAGACCTCGACGTCGACGGTGATGGAGCTCGTGCCGACCTTGATGATCCGCGCGTAGAACGAGACGACGTCGCCGACCGATACCGGCTGCCGGAACAGGAAGTTCGTCACCGCCACCGTTGCCAGGCGCCCGCCCGCTATCCGCCGGGCGGTGATGCCGCCGGCCACGTCGGCCTGCGCCATGATCCAGCCGCCGAACACGTCGCCGTTGATGTTGACGTCCGCGGGCATGGGCACCATGCGGAGCGCGGGCTGCCCCTCGGGCGGGACAGCCCCGGCACGCGCGCCGTCGCCCGGCCCGGCCGCCGTCATCGATCGCCCCGCCCGGCCGCGAGGAGCAGCTCGGAGTAGGTGCGGCTCTCGATGGCCTCGGGCGGCACGCCTGAGTCGGCCAGGGCCGCGCGGACCATGCCCTGCGCGAGCGCGATGGCCGCGGGCTCGTCCTCGTCCACCAGGCGCTCGATTTCGATGAAGGCGCCGAGGCCCTCGACCTCCATGATCTCGATCAGGGTGCCGTCCTTCTCCCACGCGGAACCCGTCTTGCGCTTGCGGATGAAACGCTCGCAGCCGATGCGCTCCGCGAGAGCCTCGAAGGCGTCCGCGTCGGACACCTCGAACTCGCGTTCCAGGTTGAGCTCCATGCCACCCTCGGCGCGCTTGGTCTTGAAGGTGACCACGGCCTTGTCCCCGTCGGTCCGCACCCGGAAACCCTTGGCCCCCCGCGCGAGGCGCCATTCCGGGCCGTGCCAGTACGCGTCCCGCTTGTCGAAACGCCTGACGAACTTCGCCAGCTTCCCGACGCGCTCCTCGACTTCGCGCGCGTCGTCTATCCGTGCCTTGAGCTCCACTTCCAGCATGGGGCGGATTATAGGCCGCGCCGCGGCGGGATGGAAGGGCGGAAGGGCCTATCCGGCCCTCCCGATAAATGCCGGGGACTCGTCGGGCCGGGGGATGCCGAGCCGCCCGAAATGCGATATGATGCCGGCAACCGCGTTCCTCGGGGAGCGGAAGGATCGCCTTGAGGCGGGTATCCTGAATGTGCGGGCGTAACACATGGAACTTTTCTGCGGCGGCGAGGCCGCGTTCGGCGAACTGCTCGAGCGCATCAACGCATCACGACAAAGCATCGAGATCAACATGTTCATCTGGCGGGACGACGAGATCGGAAGGCGGGTCCTCGAAGCCCTGCTCGAGGCCGCCCGTCGCGGCGTCCGGATAACGCTCCGCAAGGACAAGCTCGGCTCGGTCTTCGAGCACGCCGAGGAGTGCAGGCGCAGCATGTTCCACCCGAGCTTGCCGCCCTCGCTCGCCCTCCAGAGCTTCTTCCTCGGTGTCTTCTATCCCTGCGCCGCCAGGCCGAGGAAGCCGCGGTCCGGATACAGCGCGCTCGCCCGCGAATTCATGGCGACGCCGGGGGTTTCGGCCGAGCTCGACGCGGTCCGGAGCGACCACAGCAAATTCTATATTTTCGACGACGAAGCGGTCCTCCTCGGAGGGATGAACGTCGAACAGCGCGCGTTCGGCCGCGACATTCGCGGTCTGGAGTTCATGGATTTCATGGCGCGACTCGATGGAGCCGACCTGGTGAAACGGTTCCGCGACCGCCTGGCGGGCGCCCCGCCGGATCCGCTAAGCGAGGTTGATTTCATAATAAACCGGAACGGACGGCTCGAGGCCAAAGACGCCCTGCTCTCCTTGATCGGCGGGGCGAAGGAGTCGCTCAGGATATTCATGGCCTATGTCGGAGACCGCGAGCTGCTCGAGCTGATCGCCCGGAAATCCTTCGACATTCCGGTGCAACTCATCTGCCCGGACGCCGCCAACATCCAGCACGACCTCAATCTCGCCTGGCTCGACAGGCTCCTCTCCAAATCTCGGGCCGCTGTCTATCTCTCGCCCAAGATGGTACACGCCAAGGCGGTCCTCGTGGACGACGCGATCCTCACCTTCGGTTCCGTCAACATGAACAAGCAAGGACTCGAGCGTCTCTCGGAACTCAACGTCCGCGTATCCGACCCACGCTCTCCGGTCATCGAAGCGTTCCGCGAACGCTTCGAGCTCGAGAAGCACGACGCGCGGCAGGTCTCGCGCCCGCTGCCGGCCAACAGGATCCGCGCGACCATCGAAGGAGCGGTTTGAAGCCCATGAAACACGTCTTTGTTATGTCCACCATGTCCTACACGCCGCTCGCGATAGTCATCCGGATATTTACGGGCAAGCGGTACGCCCACGCCTCGTTAATCCTCGACCAGGACTTCCGCGAAGGCTACGCGTTCTCACGGAAGCGTCTGAACAACCCCTTCATCGGCGCCTTCGTGAAAGAGGTGTACGAGACCTACATCCGGAAATTCCGGCACGCCGAATGCCATATCGGTGCTATCGAGGTGGACGACGCCACGCACGCGCGGATGAGCGCCGACCTGGAGGCGATGTACCGGGAGCGGGATTCCTGGGGGTATAATTACGCCGGGCTGTTCCTCAAGATGTTCAAGGTGGACATAAGGAAACCCGGAAGCTACTACTGCGCGGAATTCGTCGACGCGGTCCTGAAGCGCTACGGCCTGCTCGAGACCGGGAAGGAGAGCCACCGGGTCCTCGCCTCGGATTTTCCCGGGCATCCCGAGCTCCGCACCGTGTATGAGGGAAAGCTCGCCACATTCATCAAGGGGAACCCTCTCCGTTCCGCGCCTTGACGGCTCCGCGCCGGCCGCCTCGGCGCCGGAAGCGAAGGAACGCCCCCGCCCGGAAACCGGACGGGGGCGTTTTGATTTGGCCGGAGAGCGTCGCGCGGGACGAACCCGCGCGCGCCAACGGCTCAGGAGGGCTCCAGCACGGACCGGTCGTAATCCGCCGGGGGTACATAGCCGAGCAGCTCGATGGCGGTGGCCGCGAGGCTCGAGATGCCGAGGCCCGCGCGCAGCTCCGCGCGGTATTCGCCCTTGGCTTCCGGATCGTAGATGACGCAAGGCACGGGATTGAGCGAGTGGCTGGTCTTGGCCTTCGGCGTGCCGTCCGGGCGGAGCGAGACGGCGCCCGTCTTCTTCTCGTGCTCGTACATGTCGTCGGAGTTGCCGTGGTCGGCGGTGAGCACCAGGACGCCGCCCGCCTTCTCGACCGCGGCGCGGAGCCGGCCGATCTGCAGGTCCATGGCCTCGAGGCCGCAGACCACGGCCTGGTAATTGCCCGTGTGGCCCACCATGTCGCCGTTGGGGAAGTTGGCGCGGATGAAGTCGTACTGGCCGGAACCGATGGCCTCGATGAGGGCGTCGGCGATCTCGGCCGCCTTCATCCAGGGACGCTGCTCGAAGGGCACGCGGTCGGACGGCACCTCCACGTAGGTCTCGAGCTTCTCGTCGAACTTGCCCGAGCGGTTGCCGTTCCAGAAATAGGTGACGTGGCCGAATTTCTGCGTCTCGGACACGGCGAACTGGCGGACGCCGGAGCCGGCCAGGTACTCGCCGAGCGTGCGGTCGATGGCGGGCGGCTGCACCAGGTACTGCGCGGGGACGTGGAGGTCGCCGTCGTACTCCATCATGCCCGCGTACTCGACGCGGGGGCGGCGGACGCGGTCGAACTTGTCGAATGCGTCCTGCTCGAAGGCCGCCGTCATCTCCAGGGCGCGGTCGCCGCGGAAATTGAAGTAGATGACGGAATCGCCGTCCTGGACCGTGCCGACGGGCTTGCCGCCCTCCGCGACGACGAACTCGCCCAAGTCCTGGTCGATGACGCCGGGCCGTTCCCTGCGGTAGGTCTCGACCGCCTCGCGGACCGAGGCGAACTGGCGGCCCTGGCCGAGGACGTGGGTCTTCCAGCCGCGCTCGACCATGGCCCAGTCGGCGCCGTAGCGGTCCATGGTGATGTACTGCCGGCCGCCGCCCGAGGCGATGCGGGCGTCGCAGCCCTTCGCGCGCGGGAGCGCGAGGAATTTCTCGAAGCGGTCCACGTACTCGAGCGCGCTCTGCTCGCCGACGTCGCGGCCGTCGAGCAGGGCGTGGACGCGCACCTTCGCGACGCCCTCGGCCGCGGCGCGCGCGACCATGGCTTCGAGGTGGTCGAGGTGGGAGTGGACGTTGCCGTCCGAGAAGAGTCCGATGAAGTGGAGCGCGCCCTTCGAGGCCTTGGCGTTGGCGACGAGCTTCTTCCAGGTCGCGCCTTCGAAGAGGGCTCCGGACTCGATGCTGGCCGACACGAGCTTGGCGCCCTGGCTGAACACGCGGCCGCAGCCGATGGCGTTGTGGCCGACCTCGCTGTTGCCCATGTCCTCGTCGGAGGGCAGCCCCACCGCCTTTCCGTGGGCCTTGAGCCGCGTGGAAGGCCCGGCTTTCTCGAGAGCCCGGAAATTGGGGAGCAGGGCCGCGGCGACGGCGTCACCCTCGGCGTATTTTCCGTAGCCGACCCCGTCCATGACGACGAGGACGACCGGACCGCGGCGGCCCTTCCAGGCCGGGTTCTTCGCAAGGGAGAGGGACATGGGAACTCCTCGGGACGCGGCCGCCGGGCGGAGGCTCGTGGCCGCGGGTATCGCTATCGTGTCCCGCGCCGGCGGGCCCTGTTCCAATAGTACCGAGAGGGGATGCCGCGGGGCAACCGCGCGGGGGTCGGCATCCGCATCGGCGCAGCCGGGTCTGCGCCGACCGAACCCCGCCCGCATGCCGTACGGTCGGACGCGCAGTCGGCCCGGGCGGACGCTTCCGCTCCCGAGCCCGGACAGGCCGGGAACGCTCAGGCCGCGCCGCGGAACCAGGGTCGGGCGCGGAGTCCGCCGGGTCGGCTCGGCCTTGAGCCGGGCTCCCTTCCCCGTCCCCTTCTCCTCATCGCCTACTCCCCGAAGTATTCGATGAGGGTGTCGACGCGCAAGGATCCGAGGACCGAGGCGTAGTCGAGGAAGGGCAGGCCGATGACGGAGAAGACCGCGACGGGTTCGGCGCCCGCCTCGGCGAGGAGCTCCGCGGTGGCCTTGAGCGTGCCGCCCGTGGCCACGAGGTCGTCCACGATGAGGACGCGTCCGCCCGAGGGGATGTCGTCGGCGTGCATCTCGATCTCCGCCTCGCCGTACTCCAGGGCGTACTTGCGCGAAAGGGTGCGCCCGGGCAGCTTGCCCTTCTTGCGCACGAGCAGGATGGGAAGCCCGAGCCGCTCGGCGAGCGGGGCCGCGAAGAGGAAGCCGCGCGACTCGACCGCCGCGATGGCGTCCAGCTTCATGCCCTTGTAGAGCTTTTCCGCGGAGTCGATGCAGTGGCGGAACGCGTCGGGGTTCGCGAGGACGCTCGTGATGTCGTAAAAGAGGATGCCGGGCTTCGGGAAGTCGGGAATCTTGCGGATGGCGTCATCGAGGTTGAAGCCTTCGCTCATGGGAATGCCTCCGGGAATCGGTTTTCCGGTTCGGTTCGGCCGCCTTGGGGAGCGGGCGGGAATTCAGGACTTGATGAGGGAAAGGGCCCAGGGCGCGAGGTTTCCGAGGCCTTTGTGGGCCTCGGTCCGCGGCTCCGAGTCGTTGAAGGCCGCGAGGAAGGTCTTGGCTTCGCCGTCGCGCGAGAAGGCTCCCACCGTGCGGCCAGCGAGGTTGACGCCCTCGAGCACGCGCATGAGCTCCTTCCACGCCGGGTCCGCGGCGTCGCCGACGCCGAAGAAGGCCCAGCCCGCCGCGAGCAGCTGCGGCGCGTCGAGCTTCGAGGCGGGCAGCAGGCGGACATCGCTTGCGGCGCCTTTCAGGGCTGAGGCCAGTTCCTTCGCGGCCGCTTCGAGCTCGCGGTCCGTATCGGGGTAGGCGACGAGGATCGCCTTGTAGAAGGTACTCACGTCGTCCTCATACTAATGGGTGCTCCCCGCGGTGTCAATCGCGCAGCGTCCGGATGAGCAGGTCGATGGCCGCGACGCCGACCGAGAGGCCGAGCGCCGTCGCAAGGCGAAGGTTCCGGTCCTCGTCGGTCGCTTGGTACGCGGCGGGGCCCTTGAAGGGCCAGGGAGCGTACCCGGCGTCGAAGCCGCTCGCGGTGAAGCGGTAGAGGTCGAGGCCGACGCCCGTATAGAAGTACATGAGGGGGAAGGCGCCGACGCTGATGGCCTCGAAACGGCCAAGCTCGCGCAGCCAGCGCGGAAACTCGTCGGCGAGGTAGGGCGCCGGGCCTTCTGGAGCGGCCGCGGCGCTTTCCTCCGCGAGCGCGGGCAGGGCCACGGCCGGGACAGGCGTGCCGGCCGGAGCCGGGTCGCTCGGCGGGGACTGGGCGAAGAGCGCGGCGCTTCCGGCGAGGCAGAAGACCAGGAGCAGCGGCGCGAGGCGGGCGACGAGGGAGTGGCGGCTCACGGGGCCCTCCCCGCGCCGCGCTCGCCGAAGAGGGCGGTGCCGATGCGCACGAGGGTGGATCCTTCCTCGATGGCGATCTCGTAGTCGTTGGTCATGCCCATGCTCAGGGTATCGAAGCGCTCGAAGCGGCCCGAAGCGGCGATTTCGCGGAAGGCGGCGGCGAGGGTCCGGAAAGAGGCGCGGATGGCCCGCTCGTCGCTTGTCCAGGGCGCCATGGTCATGAGTCCACGCGGCTCGAGGCCTTCGAGGGCGGCGAGCCCGTCGCAGGCGGAAAGGAGTGCATCGCGGTCGGGGAAGCCGGACTTGGTCTCTTCGGCGGTGTGCAGCTCGAGGAGCACGTCGAGGCGCCGCCCCGCCGCCAGGGCGCGCTTGGAGAGTTCGCGGGCGAGCTCGACGGAATGCACCGACTGGACGCAGGAGAAGAGCTCGGCGGCCTTTTTCGCCTTGTTGGACTGCAGGGCGCCGATAAGGTGGAGCTCGAGCTCCCCGCGCGCGAGGGCGGCGGCTAGCGCGGCGGCGGCTTCGCCTCCGTCCCGGTTCCCGGCGCCGTCGCCGGGGTTCATGGCGCCGGCGGCCGTCATGGCGTCAGCCGTGTCGGCCGCGAGCGCCGCGCTGAATTTGGCGAGCGCTTCCTGGACCCGACTTTCGCCGAAAACCCGCACCCCGGCCCTGAAGGCCGCAAGCGCAGCCTCCGCGGGATGGAATTTGCTGACCGCCATGAGCGTGACCGCGCCCGGGTCGCGGCCTGAGCGCGCCGCCGCCGCCGCCATGCGGCCGCGGAGCTCCGCTACCCGTTCCGCGACATCACCGTAAGCGCCCACTGCCCTTCCGCCTTTCCGCTACAGGAAGTCCCTGAGCGACTCGTCGATGCCTTTGCGCATGTCGAACCACCAGTCGAGCGCGGCGGCCTCGGGCTCGGAGGCGAAGCGCTCCGCCCATGATGCGAGTTCCGGGTTCGCGTCCTTGTCGACCGAGCGCTTCCGTTCGAGGAAACTGGCCACGAACTCGATGTCGGCGCGGCTTTCCCAAAAGACCGAGGCGTTGCGGCTGTTGATGCGGCTCGCGAGCGCCGAAATCGAGGCGGTGAACTCGTCCTTGAGGCCGTAGAGGGCGCCGACTATCTCCGGCAGCATCTCCTCGGCCCAGGCGCGGTGGAAGCGGCAGACGCCGAGCTCGTCGAGCACCAGCTCGCCCTTGAGCCGCGCGGCGCACTTCCGCCCGAGCTCGCGGGGCGGCAGGAACTCGGAGCCGTAGTGCATGTAGTACTTGCCCATGATGGCCATGGGCGCGAGCGCGCCGGGGGTCCAGTACTGGTTCGGCACCATCCAGCCCATGCGGCCGTTGGCGGTGTGCACGAAGCGGTCGAGGATGCGCGTCCCCGTGCGGGCTCGCCAGGCGCGGGCCCATTTCCTCGGCCCGTCGGAAAGGTCGATCGCGCCACGCTTGCCGAGTATCGAACGCACGAGGTCGAGGGCGAGCTCCGCGTTGTGCGCGGAATCGGCGACGGCGTCGAAGCCCTCGGCCTTCCAGCGCGGCATCGAAGCGACGCCGAACTCGGCGGGCTCGACCTCGCCCCGATCGAGCAGGTCCATGAACCAGGCGAGCACCCCGCCCAAACTGATGGCGTCGAAGCCGGCCGAGTCCGAGGCGGCGTTGAGCCGCTCGGCCTCGCGTTGGTCGAAGATGCCGCAGAGCGGGCCGAGGGCCTGGTAGGGCTCGTAGTCCTTCTTGAACTCGCCGCGGAGCTTCTTGCAGACCGCGGCGCAAGGTTCGCCGCAGGTGGCCTGGCTCTTCGTGGCGATGGTTTCCTCGTTGAACTGCCTCAGGTAGTGGTCCGCGACCAGGCGTCGGTGGAGCTCGAGACGCTTTTCCTCGGTCCAGGCCGTGGTGCGGTAGTTGAAGGCGAGGAGTCCGCCCTTGACCGTGGCGTAGTTGACGCCGAGGGTACCCCCCGTCTCGAACTTGGGGTCGAAACGGTACTTGGTGGTGCCTTCGTAGTCCTTGACCGCGAGCTTGGCCTTGTACTTCGCCTCGAACCACTCATCCGCCACCTTCCGGTCGCGGAAGTCCTCGTCGACCACGGTGCCGCCGTAGATGACGGCGGCGACGCCGTGCTCCTTCAGCATCTTCGAGCCGAGGCCGCCGCGGCCGGCCCAGGTGTCGACGACGCTCGCCTTGCCGTCCTTGACCGGCGCGCTCATGATGCCTCCGAAATCGGTGGCCAGCGCGGCAGGTCCCGTGGCGAGGACGCGGGGGTCGTTGGCGTAGCGCGCGCCGTAGCGCTCGAGCATGTAATCCTGGAGGCCGTAGACGCCGCCCCGTCCGCGGGCCCAGACGGTCGCGAGGTCGACCGGCTCGAGCTCCACCTCGATCTCTTCGCCGTGGGTGCGGTTGAGGTAGAGGACCGAGGGCACCGGCGCCTTGCCCACGAGGCTCACCAGGTTGATGCCGAGGTTGTCGAACACGAGGCCGGCCCCGCCCATGCTCGAGACGTAAAAGCTGCGCCAGCAGGGCGAAAAACCCGAGAAGATCATGCGGTTGGAGCCGGGGAGTATGGAACCGGCGAAGAGGCCGACGCCGAAGTTGAGGCTCTGGTGCCTGCCCGCGATGTGCGCGCCGAGGCCCACGGGGCCGAAGTACTGCCCGACCGGATAGCGGCGCATGCGGTAGTAGCCCGTGGACGGATCGACGAACAGCACTTTCTGGACGTTCTGCATCTCGGCGCCCCTCCCCAACGCTTCCACTTTACCGGCGGCCCGCCCCGGGCGCAAGCGAGGCGGCGTCGCCGGTTCCGCGCTTGCGGAAGCGGAGGCACATGACGTCTCCCGAGCCGAGGCGCTTCGCGGCGGCGTCGAGCGGCTTCTTGAGGAAGGTCGGGCGCTCGCCGGCGGGCCAGCCGCCCCAGGTGACGGAGCTGACGGGCACGAAGCCTGCGCGCCCGGCCAGGACCCCCAGCGTGCGGTCCGAGAAGAGCACGAGGTGATCCCGGATGGCGCTGCGCCACGCGCCCCCCTTGAGCGCGAACTGGAAGCTGCGGACGTTCGGCGTGGTCAGGACGAGCTCGCCGTCCGGAGCCAACACCCGGCTGCACTCGGCGAGGAAGGCGGCCGGGTCGTGGAGGTGCTCGATCAGGTGCGAAGCGTGCACGGCGTCGAACGCCCCGTCCGGGAAGCGGGCTTCCTCCAGGGTGCCCACGAAGATGTCGAGCCCGTAGTCGGCGCGACCGCGCGTGGCCATCACCGGCGAGACCTCGACGCCGCGCGCGTCCCAGCCCCGATCCCGCAGGGCCGCGGCGAGGGCCCCCGTGGCGCAGCCCACGTCGAGCAGGGTTCGGCGCGCGGATGTGCCGCCGCGCGCGCCGGGGTCGACGGGAAAGCCGACCTCGACCAGCGACTTGAGCTCGAGGTCACGGAACTCGAGTTGCCGGGCCAGCTCGTAATCGAGGTACTCGCGGTCGTAGCGGAGCCTGACTGAGTCCGGGTCGGGAAGCGGCTGCTGCCGCCAGAGGGCGCAGCGCGCGCAGCGGACGAAGCCGAAGCCCTCCGAACGGATGGCGCGGTCCTCGTCCAGGCTTCCGCAGCCCGGACAGGCCCAGGGCCTGCGCGGTTCGTCGCGGGGCGCCGTCTGGAAGGTTTTCAACCCCGGCCCGCCTACTCCACCGCCAGCTGGTAGGTGAGCTCGCGGGAGTTCCCCTCGAAGTCGGCGACCGATACGTTCAGGTAGGCCGCGCCCCGCGCGAGGTCGAGGGTTCCGAGCCGCATGAAGCCCCGCTCGTCGTAGAAGTCCGGACCCGTTCGCGCGTCCCTGGGATCGAAGAGGAGCACGCCCTCCGGCGCGGCGGCGGAGTCGAAACGGCAGGCGAAGCGCTCGATCCCGTCGACGAGCAGCCTCACGGAATAAGGCGCCCGACCGGCGGCTGTCCCGGCCGGATCGGCCGTGTCGAGCAGGACCTCGTAACGCCCCTGCCGGACGGTCCGCGCCTCGCCGAGGCGATAGCTGCGCTCGTCGTTGGACAGCAGGACGGAACGGATCACGGGGCCGATTGAGTCCTTTTCAGGCGCCAGCAGGATCAAGGGATTCACCCACGCGTCCTTGGCGCGGTCGAAGACGCCGAACCACGCGGCCGCGCCAGCCCCGGAGACCCTTCCGAGTATGTCCCGCTCGCGCACCGTCGTGAGATAGGTCGACAGGGTGCCCGGTTCGAGCCTCCCGTAGACCGTCGTGAGGTCCTGGGGATGAGCCACGGCCACGAAGGCGCCGAGCGTCGACGGAAAGCCGCCGGCCAGGCTGTCGCCGTCCAGGACGAAGGCGAGGTCCCCAGCGGCCGCCGTCCTCACGAGGCCGTCGCCCGACCCGACCAGCATCCCCGTGGAGAAACGCCCGTCCGATAGCGTGCCGAAGGTCGACGCGGCTTCGGGCCGGTCCGTGGGCCATTCGAGCGCGAATATGGCGGCCACGGCGAGCGCGGCGGCGCCGAGGGTAATGCCCGTTCGCCTTCCGGTCATGCCGTCAGTCCTCCCCTGCCGCGAACGCGGCCAGCCGCTCGCCGGAACCCGTGAACACGAGGTCGCCGTACGCGCGCGCGAAGGCGTCCGCTCCGGGCAGATAGTAGCGGCCGAGCACCCGGTCCGGGGGCGACACCACGACGAGGGTGGCGGATTCTCCGTCGCGCGAGAGCAGGTAAGTCAGGCCCCGCACAGGGTCCTCGGAAATCGTGAAGTCGCGCGAGGGAAAATCCAAAGTCGACTCCGAGCCGTCCTCGAGCCGGCGGACGACGATGCCGTCGGCGCCTTCGTACCACGCGTGGCGCCCGTCCGCCGAAAGCCGGATGGAGACGGGGCGCCTGAAATCCGTGGTCAGGTAGCTGTGTGAAGCGACGCGGTAGGCGCCGCCGGTCCTCGTGAGCAGCACGAAGCGCTGGCGGTCGATGCCGCAGACCGCCGCGATGCGTCCGCGCGCGGAGTCCACGGCGAGCCCCAGGATGATCTCGATGCGGCTGCCTCCCGGGGCGGTCCGGAGCGCCACCGAGCCGTCCCGCTCGATCGCCACGATGGTGCCGTCGACCAGGCCCGCGACCGCGAGCCCCCCGTCCGCCGCGAAGGCGCTTATGGGGGCGCCGAGGTCGAATGTCCAGAGGAGCTCCCCGGTTTCCGAGTATTCGGATACCGAGCCCATCTCGGGACCGGCCAGGAAGAGCCTTCCCGCGGAGAACCAGGGGGCGCCCGGGGCACGGATCTCGTAGCTCGGCGCGCCGCTCGCGTCCAGGACGGTCAAGCCGTCCGAATCGAGTGCGTAGGGAATGACGTAGCCGTCGCTCACCGCGGACCGGAATTCCTTCCCCCCTGCGAAGAGGAGCCGGCCGTCCGCGCTCGCCTGCCCGTGGAAGCGCCCGAGCTCGAAGCCGAGAGTGGCTCCGCCGGACGCGGGAGGATCCGCCGGGTCCGAGGGCGTCGCGCCGTCGAGGCCCAGGGTCCAGGCCGGAGCCAGGACGAATTCCGGCTCGAGCTTTCCGGCCGCGACGAAATAATAGACGAGGACCGCGAGCACAAGGGCGATGGCTGCGAGGGGTTTCCTCGCTTCTTCGGTCATTGGCGACTCCGGGGAACGGGCCTTAACAGCCTCGCGGCGATGGTATAGAATGGGCGCCGAAACTGTCAACCGAAAGCGGGTCACGATGGACGAATCCAAGCTTTACGCGCTCGCGCAGGAGGCCGCCCTTTCGGCCTACGCGCCGTACTCCAAGTTCAGGGTCGGGGCAGCCTTGGTCTGTTCCGACGGCACGGTCTTCAAGGGCGTCAACGTCGAGAACCGGTCCTTCGGGCTCACCGTATGCGCCGAACGGAACGCGGTCGCCGCCGCGCTCGCGGCCGGCCGGAAGGACTTCGCGGCCATCGCCGTGGCTACTCCCGACGCCGCCTACCCGGTCAGTCCCTGCGGCGCCTGCCGCCAGGTCCTCTCGGAATTCGGCGGCGCGGATTTCCGCGTCACCTTCGGGAACGCGCCTGACTCCCTGGTGCGGACGGACGCGGCCCGCCTATTCCCGCACGATGCCCTGCACGAGCTCAAGGAAGCGGACTGAGGCGGTCGAGGCGTCGACGAGGGACCTGAATCGACCGGGGGGACCGGAAGCGGCTCACTTTTCCTTGCGCTCTTCCCGCTTCTTGATGTCGCCTTCCAGCTTGGCGTTCCAGATCTCGATCTTGCGCTTGAGCTCCTCGACGTCGTCGCGCTCGCCGAGCAGGGCATTCAGGCGCCTCAGGGCCGAGAGGAAGAGGATGGCGGTCCGGAAGTCCTCGGCCTTGTTCGAGTAGATCTCGTACTTCTCGCGGTACCGGTCGGCAGCCTGCTGGAACTGCCGCTTCACCAGCGACAGGTGGTTCATGGAGCTTTCGCGGTACTGCGACGAGAAGTCGAGGTTCGCCTGCAGGTTTTTGAGGTCGAGCAGGTTCTTCGCCACGGTCGCGTACTTGCCCCACAGCTCGACGAAGGACCATTTCCACTTTGACGAACCGTAGGCGTCCTCGAGCGAGCGTATGGCGAAGCCGAATTTCCTGAGCAGGCGGTAGCGGGCGTCCGGATCGAAATCGGCGATCTCCGCGAGCTTCTCCTCGTAATCGGAGAAGGGCGCATCGATGAAGGCGGTAACCGTGTCCTCGAGCTGCTTGACCGCCCGGGCGATGGCCTTGCGCGCGTCGGCGAGGAAATCCTCGTTCTTGATGCCGAGGAGGCTAGTCGACACGTTCGAGAGGAGCATCCAGTACGAGGCCACGTTGAGGGCTTCCTCGGCGAGGGTCAGGCGCTTGTAGCCCGCCGCGCTGGCATCCTGGGCCAGGAGGTCCTGCAGGGTCTTTTCCTTGGCGATGCGGACGTCGACGAGCTTGCGGTATTCCTTGACCTTCTCGAAGAAGCGGCTCCGCTGTTCCTGGCTGATCTTACCCATTCGTCGCTCCCCGCGGGGCGTAGCGCCCGAGGAGTTCGGCGGCGTGGGCCAGCGAGGTTCCGCCGTGTGGATCCCCCGCCAGCATGCGCGCGATCTCCCGCGCGCGATCCTCGCCCTCGAGCCTCGAGACGCGGGTGGTCGTGCGCTCCTGTTCGAGCGCCTTCTCCACCCGATAGTGATTATCGGCTCGCGCGGCTATCGAGGCGAGATGCGTTACGCAAAGAACTTGCCGCGCCTTCGCCAGTTTCTGGAGGTGCTCGCCGACCGAGAGCGCCACCTCGCCGCCGATGCCGGTGTCGATCTCGTCGAAGAGCAGGGTCCCGACCGTATCGGTTTCGGCGAACGCGGTCTTCAGGGCCAGCATGACGCGCGAAAGCTCGCCGCCCGAAGCGATACGGGCCAGTTCCCTCGGGGCTTCGCCCTTGTTCGCCGCGATCAGGAATTCGATCTCGTCGACGCCCCACTGTCCGACCACGGCCTTGCCGGCCTCCGAGGCTTCCTTCCTGGCCAGGCGCACCGAGAAGCGGGCATGCGGCATGCCGAGAGTCCGGACGACCGATACGATACGCTCCTCGAGCAGCGCCGCGGCCGCGCGCCGCCGGTCGGAAAGCGCGAGCGCCCTCGCGTAGAGGTCCTTTTCCATCGCGGCGATCTCCGCGGCGAGCGCCTCGCGGTCCTCCTCCCAGTTCTCGAGGCGCTCGAGACGCTCCTCGCCTTCCGAGCCGTAGGCGATCACGTCCTCGATGGAAGGTCCGTACTTCTTCCTGAGCTTCTGGAGCTGGGCGAGCCGTTCCTCGACGGCCTCGAGCCGGGCCGGATCGGCGCCCTGCCCATCGGTCCAGGCCCGAAGGGCGTCAGCCACGTCCTCGAGCTCGTAATAGGCGTCCTCGACACGCCGGGCCAGCTCCCCGAGGCGCGTGTCGACGGCCTGGGCAGCCTCCACCGAGGACCTCGCCCTGCGCAGGGCGGGCAAGGCCGCGTCTCCAGCGCCGGTGAGCGCCTCGCGGGCGGCCATGACCGCGTCGCGCAGCTTCTCGAACTGCGCGAGGCGACGCTCCTCGTCGCGGAGCTCGTCTTCCTCACCCGAGCGGGGCTTCGCGGCGCGGATCTCTTCCACGGCGAAGCGCAGCAGCTCGATCTCTCGGGCGCGCTCGCGCTCGCCCTGCGCCATGCGCTCCATCGAACGGCGCTTCGCGCTCAGGTCCGCGAAATCCCGAGCGAACGCATTCGCCTCGTCCTCGGTCCGCGCGAAGCGGTCGAGCAGCCGGCGGTGGTTTTCCACCTTCATGAGCGATTGGTGTTCGTGCTGGCCGTGGATGTCCACCAGGAAGGAGGTCAGGTCCGCGAGGTCCTGCCTCGTGGCCGGGGCGTTCTGGATGTACACCGCGCCGCGCCCGTTGCGCCGGAGACCGCGCCGTACGACCACGGCGCCGTCCTCGGCTTCGATGCCCCGCTCCGCGAGCCAGGCCAGAGCCTCGGGCGATCCGCTCGCGTCCAGCAGTCCGCTCACCAGGGTTTCCTCGGCGCCCGAGCGGATCATGCCCGTGTCCGCCTTGCCGCCGAGCAGGAAGCCGAGCGCGCCTATCAGGATCGACTTGCCCGCGCCGGTCTCTCCGGTCAGCAGGTTGAGTCCCCTGTCGAAACGGATGGTGACCCGTTCGATTATGGCGAAATCGCGGATGCTCAGTTCCTCAAGCATCGGGTCCTCCGGACCAGTTGAGCTTGGCTCGAAGCACGTCGTAGAAGCTCGAGCGGCCCGCGCAGTAGATTCTCGCGCGTTCCGCCGCGCGCCTGAAAGCCACGACGTCGCCCTCGGCTAGCTGGAAGGTCTCCTGTCCGTCGACCGTCAGGACCGTCGACGTGCGCTGTCCTTCGCTGATCCTGATTTCGATCCGCTCCGAGCCGGGAAGCACGAGCGGGCGGTTCGAAAGGGCGAAGGGGCAGATCGGGTTGAAGATCATGGCATCCATCTCGGGCGCGACGACGGGGCCGCCCGCGGCGAGGCTGTAGGCCGTGGAACCCGTGGGCGTCGCGACGATGGCCCCGTCGGAACGATACGCTCCGAGCGGCGCGCCGGAGGCGGAAACGCGCAGCGAGACGATGCGCGCGGGGCCAGATCCCGAAATTACCCCATCATTGAGTCCGATGAAGCGGACCGGCCGCTCATGCGGCCGGCGCACCTCGATTTCCAGCATGACGCGCTCCGATGGCAAGAGCCTGCCTTCGAGGCAGTCGACGAGCCGTTCGCGCCATTCGTTTTTCCGCACCCAGGCGATGAATCCGAGGGTGCCGAGGTTCACCGGCAGGATAGGCACGTCGTGTCGGGCCAAAAGCCGCGCCGAGTAGAGTACGGTCCCGTCGCCTCCGAGGCTTATGCCGAGGTCGAAGCCACCGACCTCCGGCTCGTCCGCGGGCTTCCCCTCGAAGGTGAAAATCTCGCAGTCCCAGGCCCGCGAGGCGAACTCGGCCCGGAATTCCGTTGCGAGTTCGAGCGCTCCCGTCTTGCGGGCGTTCACGACGACGAGGGCCCGGCCCTCAGGTCCGACCATCGCGCGCAGCCTAGGGCAGGGTCGCCAGGACCCTGGAGAGCTTCTGCGCGCCCGTCTTGCCGATTTTCGGATGCAGGGGGAAGAGCACGCAGCGGAGCACCAGCGCGGCTGCGCGCGGGCACTCGCCTTCGGGCACGAGCCCGGCCGCCTGGACGCTCGCGTCGAAGGCGCCGGCGGTTTCTATGTCCTTTTTCCGCGCGTATGCGCGGGCTTCCTTGGCTCCCGAACCGATGACGATGGGCAAGCCGAAGGCCGCGTTTTCGCCGTCGCCCGGCTGGACGAGCGCCGCGTGGCGCGTGCGGGCGAGCGACTGGCCTAGCAGGTCGCGTATCTCGCGCCGTCTTTCGGCGGCGCGTCCCGCCTCCTTAAGCTGCGCGATCGCGAGGGCGGCATTCATGTCGGGCAGGCGCGCTTCCGGAGGATACCGCTCCGCGAGGTTCCGGAGCACGGTGCCCTCCCTCCGCGAAGCCGCGGCCAGCAAGGCTCCTCCACCGGCGGTCAGCACGTCGGACTGTTCAAGCCCGACCAGGGTGAAGACCCCGAGGCTTCCCGCAGGGCTCTCTCCGTAACGCGCCCCCACCGAGGAAGAGATATCCTCGATGAGCGGGAGTCCGAGTTCGGAGAACCAGGCCGGGTCGGGGATGAGGCCGTAGGGGGCCCTATAGACCAACGCGGCGGCGCCGCGCTCGCGGATCCGTTCCAGCTCAGCCGGGCCGGGCAGCCCCGATTCGGCGGACACGTCGAGCCACACCGCTTCGACGCCGAGCGCTTCGAAAGCCCGCGCGTACCAGACCGGAGAGAGCGCGCTCGCCGCGATTCTAGCGCCCCGTCCGATGCCGAGGGCCTCCAGGGCGGCGCCGAGGGCGTCAATGGGGCTCCGGAAAGGCAGGACCGCGTCGAAGCCCAAAATCTCGCGCGCGAGCCTCGAAAGGCGCTCAGCGAGCTCGCCCGGACCGACCGCGTCGCTTACGAGGCAATTCAGGACGGAATCCATGTCCTTCCGCCTGATGTAGGAGCTGTGCACGGGAATGTTCATCGAAAAACCTATCGCCGGATTTCTTCCAGCTTCTGTAATTCCTTGGCGCTGAAGATCTTCCGGATGTCGAGGAGTATGAGATACCCCTTCTCCTGGTTGACCACGCCCTGGATGTATTCGGCGCCGATGCCGGAGAGCATCTGCGGCGGCGGTTGTATGTCGTTCACCTCGATGGAGATGACCCGCTCCACCTTGTCGATGATGATTCCGAGCTTCATCCTGTCGATATCGATGATGATGAACCCGGAAAGCAGCTGCTCGTCCTCGCCGAGCTGGGCCTTCTTGAGATGGAAGCGCTTGTGGAGGTTGATTATGGGGATGATCTCCCCGCGGAGGTTGAAGAGGCCCTCGATATAGCCCGGGGCGTTGGGAAGCGGTCGGATGTCCTGGACGCGAACGATCTCCTTCACGTCCATGATGTCGATACCGTAGAGCTCCTCGCTGAGCTGGAACGTGACGAGCTGGATCTGGGTATCCCGTTCGGCCATGCTACTCCCCTGGCGCCCGCAAGCTGGCGTTCCGTGCAAGTTTAGCATCTTTCTTCCCCGCCCGCAAGCGAAGCGCCGGACCGCGGCTTCATGATGCGGGGATAGCCCGCGACGCGCCGGAGAAAACGGGACGCCCTGTTCCAGGATGCCCTCCGGCGCGGCGTACGGCACATACCGACACGATACGGTGTGGCGCTTGCGCTGGAAGCGCGTTTAAAAAGAAAAAGCCTGGCGACGACCTACTCTCCCACCCCAAGGGGCAGTACCATCGGCGTTGGAGAGCTTAACTTCCGTGTTCGGAATGGGAACGGGTGTGGCCTCTCCACGATAATCACCAGGCAAAAATAAACTGATTTGATGGAAGGAACAGGGAACGCGGAAGGTGCTTCTGACGAAAGGCGCTTGTGTCAACGATGCTCATGTGCTGAAGAGCGAACGATAATATGGTCAAGCCTCACGGAAGATTAGTACTGCTCGGCTGAATACATTACTGTACGTACACCTGCAGCCTATCGACCAGGTAGTCTTCCTGGTTCCTTAAGGGGGCTTAAAGCCCCAGGGATGGTTCATCTTGAGGTAGGCTTCCCACTTAGATGCTTTCAGCGGTTATCCCTTCCGAACGTAGCTACCCGGCACTTGCTTCTGGCGAAACAACCGGTACACCAGAGGTTCGTCCACCTCGGTCCTCTCGTACTAAAGGCAGATCCTCTCAACCATCCAACGCCCGTGGCAGATAGGGACCGAACTGTCTCACGACGTTCTGAACCCAGCTCACGTACCGCTTTAATTGGCGAACAGCCAAACCCTTGGGACCTGCTCCAGCCCCAGGATGCGATGAGCCGACATCGAGGTGCCAAACTTTGCCG
>JAKLEE010000090.1 GCA_022703215.1 Spirochaetota bacterium
CGCGTCCAGCGCGGTGAACTGGCGTCGATACGAGGCTTCCAGTCGCTCCATGCGGGCGTCGAGGTCGGCGCGCTGCTGGGAGACGATCTTGAGGGCGGCGTCGAGGTTGCCGATGGCCTGGTTGGCGGTCTCGGGGCTTTCGATCGAGATGGTCTCGTCGGTTCCCTGGGCGCCCTGCAGGCCGAGGGCCTGGGCGGTCATGGTTCCGATGTACACCCGCTCGTTCTGGTCCATGTTCGCTCCGACGTGGAACTGCATGACCTGGTCCGACGCGCGAGCGAAGCGGCCGGTCATGATGTTCATGCCGTTGAACTGGGCATGGCTGGCGATGCGGTTGACCTCGTCGATCAGCTGGCTGACTTCGACCTGGATCTGCATCCGGTCCTCGGCGGTGTAGATGCCGTTCGAGGACTGCACGGCGAGTTCGCGGATCCGGTGGATGATGTCCTGCGTTTCCTGCAGGTATCCTTCCGTGGTCTGGATGAACGACACGCCGTTCTCGATGTTCTTCGTGGCCTGGTTCAGGCCGCGAATCTGCGAGCGGAGCTTCTCGGAAACCGCCAGGCCGGAAGCGTCGTCGCCGGCGCGGTTGATCCGCATGCCCGACGAGAGCTTCTCGATGTTCTTGTTGAGTTCGCCGCCGACGACGCCCAGCTGCCTGTTGGCGTACATCGCGCTCATGTTGTGGTTGATGATCACTATGACCCTCCTTGAAGGATACGAAGGACGCATTCCTTGCGTCCCGTTCCCGCGCGCGGAGCCCGGGGCCGGAAGCCATATCGGTCCGCGCCGGCTTCCGTCCGTTCCGCCCCGCCGACGGGGGAGGCGAGCGGTCAGTTGACCGCCGACCTCTCCCGCCGCCGCGCGACATGAGGGTGTTTTTCAAAGAACCCTTGAACCCTCCGCCTTTGAGGGCGGCGGGACGGGACCCCCGGGCTTCCCGGAGGAAGCGTCGGAGGGGTTGCGGGCGGGAACCGCGCGGTTCCCGCCCGACCTTCAAATATAGCGCCTTACTGGAGCAGCTGCAAGACCGAGGTGGTCTTCTGGTTGGCCTGGGCCAGCATCGCGTTGGAGGCCTGGAGCAGGATCTGGTTCTTGGTGTACTCGACCATCTCCGCCGCCATGTCGGTGTCGCGGATGCGGCTCTCGGCGGCCTGGAGGTTCTCGGCGCCGATGTCGATGCCGCGCACGGCGTGCTCGAGCCGGTTCTGGTAGGCGCCGAGGTCGGCGCGCTGCTTGTTCACCTTCTTGAGCGCCTCGTCGAGGATGCCGATGGTCCGGTTCGCGCCGTCCGGGTCCTCGAGGGTGACGATGGACTCGTCGGCCACCTGGCGGACGCCGAGGCCCTTCGAGGTCATGGTGCCGATGTACACGCGCTCGCGCTGGTCCATGTTGGCGCCGATGTGGAACCACATGGAGGCGGTGACGATGTTCTCGGATCCCTCGCGGGCGAAGCGGCCGGTCAGGAGGTTCATGCCGTTGAACTGGGCGTGGCTGGCGATGCGGTCGATCTCGTCGACCAGCTGGCTCACCTCGACCTGGATCTGCATGCGGTCCTCGGCGGTGTAGATGCCGTTGGACGCCTGCACGGACAGCTCGCGGATGCGCTGGAGGATGTCCTGCGACTCCTGGAGGAAGCCTTCCGTGGTCTGGATGAAGGAGATGCCGTTGGCGGCGTTCTTCGAGGCCTGGTTCAAGCCCCGGATCTGCGAGCGCATCTTCTCGGAAACGGCGAGGCCGGAAGCGTCGTCGCCGGCGCGGTTGATGCGCATGCCGGAAGCGAGCTTCTCCATGTTCTTGTCGAGGTACAGGCCGTTCACGCGCAGCTGGCGGTCGGCGTACATGGCGCTCAGATTGTGATTGATGATCATGGGAATCCTCCGTGTAGGTCGTTCGCGGGACATCCATGCCCCGCGCGCGGTTGGTCACCGGTCCGCGTCCGGTCTAAATATGGTCCTGGTGCCGCCCCTCCGAGGCCCCTCCTTCGGCCCGCCCTCATTCCGGGTAGACCTTCATACTTAACTATCGGCAGGACGAGCGCCGGACTTGAGGGGAATTCGTCGCGCCGTCGGAGTCCGGGTGCTATACTCGCTCCGCGAAGGGGGAAGGCGATGAAGAACGGCGATGTCACCCTGCGGATGGACGACGGCGTGGAGGTCTTCGCGCGGCGTTTCGAGCCTGAATCGAAGCCGCGCGGCGTCCTCGTGGTGGCGCACGGTGTGGCGGAACACTCGGGGCGCTACGAGAGCCTCGCGGCCCGCCTTTCGAAGGAAGGCTGGGTTCTCATCGTTCCCGACCACCGGGGCCATGGCCGCACGGCCGCCTCCTCCGGCGGCAGGGGCTGGTTCGCCCCGTCGAAGGGCTTCTTCCGCGTGGTCGAGGACCTGCACGCGTTCCGGCTCTTCGCGGAGCGCGAGTGGCCGGGCCTGCCCGTGGCGCTGCTGGGGCATTCCATGGGCTCGAGCCTGGCGCGCGCCTACATCGCCCTCCATGGCGAGGGCCTCGCGGCCTGCGCGCTTTCCGGCATCATCGCGATACCCCCGGCCCTCGCCGCCGCGAGCGGAGCGGTCGTGGGCCTGGGGCGCCTGCTCCAGGGGGGCAGGGGCATCGCGAAGTTCGCCGACTCGATCACGCTCGGCGGCTACGCCAAGTCCTTCGAACCGGTCCGGACCCGTAACGACTGGCTTTCCCGGGATACGGCGCAGGTGGACGCCTACAACGCCGACCCCGACTGCGGCTTCACCTGCACCTGGGACTTCTTCCGCGACATGAGCGAAGGCAGCGCCTACCTCCGGAAGCCCTCCACGCTCGGCCGGGTACCCAAGAACCTGCCGGTGCTGGTCTTCGCTGGCTCCCGCGACCCGGTCGGCGCCGCGAGCGGGGGAGTCGAGGCGCTCGTGGCCGCGTACCGCGCGGCGGGCCTCGTCGACGTGACGTCGAAGCTCTATCCGGAGGGACGGCACGAGATGCTCAACGAGACCAACCGGGCCGAGGTGATGGACGACCTGGCGGCCTGGCTCGGCCGGGCGTTCGGCGGGGGCAGGGGCGGCGCAAAGGCTTGACCGAGCCGTCCCCGCGCGGCCATAATCACGCGGCGGACGCCCGCGAGGGCGGAAGTTCGCGGACTCCGCGTCCGCGGCTCCACCGCGCGCCCCCTTCGCGCCGGCGGGTACCCCCCGCGGGGCGTCGTCCGGGCTCGTCGCGCGGAATCGCCCGTTCCTGCAAAATCCAGAACCATGCGGAGACCGCCCGGACGAGGCGCGCGCTCCCGATACAGAGGTGCGCGTGCTCACACGCTACAGCAAGGACTCCGAGGGTAAACCGGTCAGGAAGGCGCTGGTCTACGAGGCGCGGGAACACAAGATCGACGCCAAGGCCATCGATCCCGACGCGTTCCGCATCATTGAACGGCTCAGGTCTTCCGGCCACGACGCCTACATCGTCGGCGGCGCCGTGCGCGACCTCCTGCTCGGCCGTCACCCCAAGGACTTCGACATAGTCACGGACGCCCAGCCTCCGCGCATACGGCGCATCTTCCGCAACTCGCGGGTCATCGGGCGCCGCTTCCGCCTGGTACACGTCTACGCTGGACCGCACATCTTCGAGGTCTCCACCTTCCGGTCCATCAAGGACGGCACGGTGGGTAACACCTACGGCACCATCGACGAGGACGCGCTCCGGCGCGACTTCACCATGAACGCCCTCTATTACGACCCGATCGGCCAGCTCCTGGTGGACTATGTCGGCGGCTTCAAGGACGTCATGGCCCGGCGCATCAAGCCGGTCATCCCCCTCGCCACCATCTTCCGCGAGGACCCGGTCAGGATGTTCCGCGCCGTCAAGTACTCCGCCACCACCGGCTGCAGGATACCGCTCGGCCTTTCGCTGGCCATGCGCCGCGACGCCCGCCTGCTCGGCGAAGCGTCGAGCTCGCGGCTCTCCGAGGAGCTGGCAAAGGTGCTCGGCTCCGGCCGCGCCGCCTCCATATTCCAGGGGCTCGAGCGCTTCAGGCTGCTGCCGCGCTTCATGCCGGCCCTCGCCGCGCGCTTCGAAACGGACCCCGGCTTCAAGGCCTCCTTCGGGAAGGCCCTGGCCGAGCTGGACGCCACGGTCGACGAGACCCGGGACAAGACCCTCTCGCGCCTGCTTTCGTACGTGGTCAGGGCCGACGTCGAGGCCGCTTGCGCCGCTCCCGCCGTTCCCGACCCGAACGAATCCTGGCGGGCGGCCGTGGCCGCGGCCCGCGCCCTGCTCGAGCCGCTCGTGATGCCCCGCGTCGAGCTCGAGGCCGCCGTGCGGCTCGTCTACAAGGCGCCCGAGGCCGTTCCCCACCAGAAGCGCAAGCGGACCAGGCGCCGGCGCAAGGGCGGGCGTTCGGCCGACGAGGGACAGGCGGCCGACACGGCCGTAGAGGCCGCCTCGCGCGCCTCGGCGCCGAAACCAGTCGACGAAGGACGCAAGAGCGCCCCCGGCAGGGTGCGGGCGTCCAGGCCCGTGCCCCTCGGCGAGGACGGCGCAGGCCCGGATCGCGCGGACGACGCCGCGAAGCGCCGAAGGCGCAGGCGGCGCCGCTCCCCGAAGGGACCGGGCAGCACGGGCGCCGGACCGGCCGGGGAACGCTAGGAGCGCGGCGGAGCCGGCGGATGACGCCTGCTTCCTCGACTTGACACCCCTCCGGGCAATCGGCCACTATGCGCCGGTGAACGTCGACAAGCTGAACGACCTTTCGATGGAAGCGCTCTACGCGCTCGCCGAGAAGATGGGTCTCGACCTGCCGCCGGGGCTCGAGCGCGCCGCCGTCCAGGAGACTCTCGTCGAAGCCCTCGAGGAAGACCACGAGGATCGTCGCGTGGACAGGGACGCCCCGGTCCACGTCGAGGAAAAGAAATATTCGGGTTCCGAGCTCGACGATTTCGATGCTTCGCTCGACGCCGCACCCTGCATAGAGCGCCGGTACAACGAGACTTCCGTCAGGGTGCTGGTCCGCGATCCCGCCTGGGCCTTCGCCTATTGGGACGTGAAGGACGAGGATCGGGACCGCTACGAGGCCGATCCGGACTTTTCCGGCTATTTCCTCCGGGTCGTCGAGGAACCTCGCGCCGAGGGCTCGCCGGCGGACCACTTCGACATAGCGGTCGGTGACGAGGACGTCCAGTGGTACCTCAACCTGCCCGACCAGGATTCCCGCTACCGCATCGACATCTGCGTCCGGCTCGGCGCCCGCCAGAAGGCCCTGGCTAGGTCGAACGTGGTCAGGACGCCCCGGGCCTCGCTGTCCAGGCCGGTGGCCGAGCTCGGGTCGCGGACCGCCGAGCTGCTCAGGCTCTCGGGCATCCGCGGCCTGCACATAGAGCCGGAGGACGAGCGCCACCCTTCGCGCATACTCGGCGGGGAGGAACGCGCATGAACGGAGAGCGGAGCGCCTACATCGCCTTGGTCCTCAACGCCCACCTGCCCTTCGTCAGGCAGCCGGACTATCCGCGCTTCCTCGAGGAACGCTGGCTCTTCGAGGCCATGAGCGAAACCTACCTGCCCCTGCTCAGGCTCATGCGCAGGCTCGAGGCCGACGCGGTGCCCTACCGCTTCACCCTGGTGCTTTCGCCGACCCTTATCGCCATGCTCGGGGACGAACTGCTGAAGGACCGCTACGTCGGCTTCCTCGACCAGCAGCTGGAACTGGCGCGGCGCGAGCTCGAGCGCACCGCGGGCGATACGGCCTTCCACAACCTGGCCCGGCTCTACGAGAACCTGTACCGCATGGACCGCGACGACTTCGTCGGCCTCTACGGCCGCGACCTCGTGGCGGCCTTCGACTTCTACTACAAGAAGGGCCGCATCGACATCATGACGAGCGGCGCGACCCACGCCTTCCTGCCCATCTTCCGCGACGTGGGCCAGGTGGTGCCCGCCCAGGTCGAGACCGCCGTGGCCGGCCACCGCGCCGCCTTCGGCAAGCTCCCTTCCGGCTTCTGGCTGCCCCAGCTCGGCTGGTACCCCGGCGCGGAGGAGGTGCTCAGGGCCAACAACCTCCAGTTCACCGTGGTATCTACCCGGGGGGCCCTGCTCGGCGACCCGGTACCGGAGCGCGGCTCCTACGCGCCGACTCGCTCGGCGAACGGGCTTTCGTTCTTCATCCGCGACGTGGACTCCACCGACGCCGTCTGGTCCGAAAACTCGGGCTATCCCGCCGATCCCGCCTACCGCGACTTCTACCGCGACATCGGCTTCGACCTGCCGCTCGACTACGTGGCTCCATTCATCGAAGAGGACCGCACCCGCATCTTCACCGGGCTCAAGTACTGGGCGGTGACGGGCAAGACTGACCAGAAACGGCCCTACGACCCGAGCGCCGCGTATACCCGCGCCTTCGAGCATGCCGAGGCCTTCCTGCGGGACCGCGCAGCCCAGGCGGAGGCCGCGGGGCCCTACCTCGACCGTCCGCCGCTGATGGTCTGCCCCTACGACGCGGAGCTCTTCGGCCACTGGTGGTTCGAAGGACCGCTCTGGCTGGAGGCCCTGTTCCGGCGGGCCAACGACGGCAAGAAGCTGTCCTTCGTCACGCTCGAGGAATACCTCAAGCTCCACCCCGACTCGCAGGAGTCGGTGCCCGAGTTCTCGTCCTGGGGCGACGGCGGCTACGCGGACGTCTGGCTCAACGGCTCCAACGACTGGATCTACCGCCACGCCATCAAGGTGGCCGAGCGCATGGCCGAGCTGGCCGAGCGCTTCCCGAACGAGTCGGGCCTCAAGGAGCGCGTGCTCAACCAGGCCGCCCGCGAGACCCTCCTGGCGCAGTGCTCCGACTGGGCCCTGCTCATGCGCGCGGGAAAATCGAGCTCCTTCGCGCGCAAGCAGGTGGAGGACGCCGTGACGAACTTCAACCGCATCTACGAGATGCTCTGCGCCAACCAGGTCGGCACCGAGTGGATCACCCGCCTCGAGAAGCGCAACAACCTCTTCCCTTTCATCAACTACCGCATGTTCCGCCCGAGGCGCTGACAAGGCCATGGCCTTCGCCCTTACCGGGACGGCGCCCTGCGTCATCCGGCGCGTTTCGATGGCGGGGCCGCGCACCGCGCGCATCGCGCTCGAGAGACTCGAAGGCGAGTTCCCGCCTTGGCGGCCCGGGCAGGCCGCGCCGTTGCGCCTCGCTGCCGCCGCGGCGCCGGGCGGCGCGCGGAGCTTTCCGATCGCGTCGGCCCCCCACGAGCGCGGCCGCATGGAATTCCTCGTCAAGGCTGTGGACGCGTGGACCCTCCGCTTCGTGGCTGCCCTCGAGGCGGGGCTTTCGGCCGACGACTACGCGCTGGTCGGCAGGCCGCGCGGCCGGGCCTGGCTCGACGGCCGTTTCGGAAGCGGGGCGGACCCCCTCGTCCTTGTGGCGGGCGGAAGCGGTATCGCCGCCTTCCTGGGCCTCCTCGAACATCTGGCCTGGGCCGACCAGGGAAGGCGGACTGCGCTCCTCTGGTGGGCGCGGACCAGGGACGAGCTCGCGCCCTCGCGCGACTTCACCGCGTACGCGAAGACCTTTCCCGGCTTCTCCTGGGCGCCGGTCCTGACCCACGACCCGCTCTGGGACGGGGAGAAGGAGCGACCCGGGGCCGAGCTGCTTGAGCGCCTCGCGGGGCCGCTCGCAGCCGCACATACGACGCGCTGGCTCGTGTCGGGCCCCCCGGGCTTCGCGAAGTCGGTGGCCGCCGCGCTCCGCGCCCTCGGCGTCCGTGGCGGCGCGGTCCGCACGGGGCCTTGAAAGCGCGAGACGAGGAGCGATCCGAGGTGAAGACCAACGCGGTACGCTTCCTCGAGGCGCGGGGAGCCGCCTTCGAGCTCCGCTCCTACGAGGTGGACGAGGAGGATCTCTCCGCGGCGGCGGTGGCCGCGAAGACCGGCCAGGATCTCGAGCGGGTGTACAAGACCCTGGCCCTGCGCGGCGAGCGTTTGGGCGTCTTCCTCTGCGTGGTGCCCGGCGGGGAGGAGCTCGATCTCCGCAAGGCTGCGAAGGCCGCGGGCGAGAAGTCCGTCGAGCTCCTGCCGCTCAGGGAGCTCCTCGCCTCGACCGGCTACGTCCGGGGCGGCTGCTCGCCGCTCGGCACGAAGAAGCCCCTCGCGGTGCTGGTGGAAGAGGCGGCCCAACTCCACGAAGTCATCTCTGTGAGCGCGGGCGCACGTGGCCTCCAGCTCGTGCTGGCGCCGGACACGCTCATGGACGCGCTCGCGGCCCAGGGTTCCGCAGCGCGCTACGCCGACCTCGTCTAGGGCTCCACCAGGAGGCCCCCGCCGACCCGCGCTCCGGGCGCGCCCGAGGCGTCGACGCGGTCGCGGAGCGGATTCGCGAATTCCTCAAAGTATCTATTGACAGTAACGCGGCGCGTCCGGTATGGTGCCGTCCATGAAATATCACGACCTGCGCTTCTTCCGCATTCCCGGCGTCCTGCTCTGGCGCCGCTGAGCCGCTCCCCGCAACCGGCACCCCTTTCCGACGAAAAAAACCACCTCACGACCACGCCCCGCGGAAGCGCGGGGAAAAAGGAGACATCCATGCGTTCACTCGAAGCGGAAAGCGCCCTCCGTTCCGGCTATTTCGGCGCTTACGGCGGCGCCTTCGTCCCCGAGATCCTGGCCCCGAAGCTGCTCGACCTGGCCCGAGAATTCGAGGCTGCCCTGGCCGACCCGGCTTTCATGGCCGAATACCGATCCCTGCTCCGCGACTACGTCGGGCGAGAAAGCCCGCTCTACCTCGCGCGCCGGCTCTCCGCCGAAATCGGAGCGACCGTGTACCTGAAGCGCGAGGACCTGAACCACACCGGCGCCCACAAGATCAACAACACCCTCGGCCAGGGCCTGCTCGCCCGCCGCATGGGCGCGCGGAAGCTCATCGCCGAAACCGGTGCCGGCCAGCACGGCGTGGCGACCGCCACCGTGGCCGCCCTCTTCGGCCTCGAGTGCACCGTATTCATGGGCGCGGAGGACGCGCGGCGCCAGGCCCCGAACGTCGAGCGAATGAAGCTGCTCGGCGCCGAGGTGCTGACCACCGACGCGGGCACGGGCACCCTCAAGGACGCGGTGGACGCGGCCCTCGGCCACTATATCGAAAACCCGGACGTCTTCTACTGCCTCGGCTCCGCGGTCGGGCCGCATCCGTACCCGTCCATCGTCAGGCGCTTCCAGTCCGTCATCGGGGAGGAGGCGCGGCGCCAGATCCTCGAAAAGGAAGGCAGGCTGCCCGACGCCTGCTTCGCCTGCGCGGGCGGCGGCTCGAACGCCATCGGCCTCTTCTCCGCCTTCCTCGACGACGAGGGCGTCGAGCTCTACGGCGCAGAAGGAGGGGGCACGGACGTGGCGGGACTCAGGACCGCAGCCACCCTGACGCGCGGCAAGCCGACCGTGTTCCAGGGCTCGTACTCCTACTGCCTGGTGGACGATTCGGG
>JAKLEE010000091.1 GCA_022703215.1 Spirochaetota bacterium
GGCGGATGAGGCCGGAAACCCCGCCGTACTCGTCGATGGCGATGGCGATGTGGACGTGGCGGCGGCGGAACTCGCGGAGCAGGCTGTCGATCCGCTTCGAGTCCGGCACGAAGAAGGGTTTGCGGACGACCGCCTCGAGGTCGATTGGGTCGTCGCCGCGGATGACCGCCTTGAGCAGGTCCTTGACGTAGAGCACGCCCTCGACGCGGTCGATGGTGTCGCGGTAGATCGGGATGCGCGAGTGGCCGCACTCGACGACGGTCTCGAGCAGCTCGTCGCGCGCCACGTCGATGGGCAGGAACACCGCGTCGACGCGGGGCACCATGATTTCCTTGACCGTGGTCTCCGAAAGCTCCTCGACGCCGCGGATCATGTCGCGGCGCTCGGCCACCGATTCGGCCTCGTCGACGGCGTTCTCCGCCTGCGGTCCTTTCCCGCGCCCTCGGGCCAGGACGGCCCGGATGCGATCGCCGAGGCTCACAGTATCCGCTCCCCGGAGATGGAAGCCAGGACTTCCTCCTGCCGCGCGAGCATGGGTTCCGCGGCCTCGTTCGTCGCGTGGTCGAGCCCCGAAAGGTGGAGCAGGCCGTGGACCACCAGGCGCCTGAGCTCCTCGTCCTCGGCGATGCCGAACTCCGCGGCGTTCCGCGGCAGGGTCTCGAGCGAAATGACGATGTCGCCCGCGAGGTGGCGCGGTCCCGCCTCGGGATCGTCCCAGTCCTCCCCCTGCTCGAATGAAAGGACGTCGGTGGGGCCTTCCTTTCCGCGATAGCGCTCGTTCAGGTCGGCCATGAACGCGTCGTCGCAGAGGAGGACGGAGACGTCCCAGCCGTCGATGGCCAGGGCGTCGAGCGCGGAAAGGGCGAACGCGCGGAGCCTCTCCGTCCACGGAGGCGGCTCGAGTCCTTCTGCGCTCACGGCTATCCTGTTCATCGGGCGTTCTCCCGTATTTTCGGGTATTCGATGCGGGAGTGGAAGTGTCCCGCGAGTATCCTGACGAAGGAGGCGACGATGGTCTCGAGGTCGCGGAAGGTCAGGTCGGCGCGCGAAAGCTGGCCGTCGCGCACGCGCTCCATGACCAGGCCGCGGACCAGGTCCTCGAGCTTGCCGATCGACGGCCGCTTGAGCGTGCGGCTGGCTGCCTCCACCGCGTCGGCAAGCATCACCACCGCGGCCTCCCGGCTCGCCGGCGGCTGTCCCGGATAGGAATAGTCCTCCCGCGCGGCCGCGGCGTCCTTCTTCTGCGCCTTGTCGAAGAACCAGGGTATCAGGGCGTTGCCGTGGTGCTGGGCGACGATGTCGACCACCTCGCGCGGCAACCCCAGGGCGCGGGCGCGCTCGACGCCGAGCTTGACGTGCGAGCGGATGACCGTCACCGAGAGGCGGGGATTGATGTCGTCGTGCTTGTTGCGGCCGCCCGCCTGGTTCTCGATGAAATACTCCGGCTGGTCTATCTTGCCGATGTCGTGGTAATAGGCGCCCACCCGCGCGATGAGCGGGTTCGCGCCGATCTCCCGGCAGGCGGTCTCCGCCAGGTGCGCCACCGTGACCGAGTGGGCGTAGGTGCCCGGCGCTACGGTCAGAAGGCGCTTGAGCGGCGGGGCGTTCAGGTCCGAGAGCTCCATGAGCCGGAAGCGCGTCGGGGCGTTCAGGGCCTGCTCGAGGAGCGGCAGGAGGCCGATGGCCAGGATGGCGCAGAAGAAGCCGTTGAGGCCGGACCACACGGCGGCCTGGAGGAGGGTCGCCGCCTCCGCCCCCGACACCAGGTCCACGGCGATCGAGGCGCCGGCCTGGATCAGGGCGAGGACCGCGCCGGCGCGCACGAGGTCGATGCGGTTGTCCGCGTCGCGCGCGGCGAAGACGCCCGCGAGCGAGCCCACCAGGACGGTGACGATGACGCGGGGGTCGAGCCCGAAGGCGGTCGATACGAGGAGGGTCGTGACCACCGCGAAGCTGGTCGCGAAGCGGGCCGACACGAGCAGCGACACGATGATGGCCGCGAAGGCCGCGGGCAGGAAGGCCGAGGGCGGCAGGCCCGGTCCGGTCGGGACGAAGCGGCGGACGAGCTGCGCCGCGACGAACATGAAAAAGGCCAGCGAGAGCGTCACGAGCAGGGTCTGCCGCGAGAAGGCGACGCCGGAGAGCGAGCTGGCGGCCGCCCTCGTGCCGATGGCGAGCGCGAACGCGATGACGAGGGCGGCCCCGAAAACGCGGCCGAAGTCGAAGCGCCGGCTGGATTCGCGGGCGGCGCGGAGCCGCTCGATGTCGGCCTCCGTGACGACGAAGCCGCGGCGCACCAGGTACTCGCCGCGCTCGACGCGCCGGACGACGGGCTCGACCCTGGCCAGGGCCGCTTCCATGCGGCGCGAGCTCTGCTCGGCGTCGAACGGGGCGTTGACGGCCGCGAAGCTCGCGACGATCACGGCCGCCACCTCGCGGCGCCCCGCGGGCAGGGCCCGGGCGCGCAGAAGCTCGTCGGCGAGCGCCGGAACGCGCCTGAGCACGGGGGCGCGCTCGACCGGCACGCGCTCGTAGGCGAGGCGGCCGTCGCGCCAGCGCCTGATCTCGAACACGTCGGGGTTGTAGTCCTCCAGCCCCGCGTCCGGAACCTCGAGGATGCCGCGCGCGAGCAGCTCGGCAAGCGCCTGCGCCGCGGCGTCGACCGCGGCCCGGGGATCGGGCAGCGCGAGCAGGGAGGCGGCGGCATCCTTGCCCAGCGTTCCCGGCCAGTCGCGTTGCAGGGCCAGGGCGCGGGACTCGCCCGACTCCCGCGCGAGGAGCTCGGCCAGGTAGGACCCGAAGCGCTCGAGCTCGAGCGAGATCTCCGTGGAGGCTTCCTCGTCGACGACGAAGACCGCCGGGACGAGCCGTCGCTCGGCGTCGAGCCGGATCTCGGTCGCGGCCTCGTCGACGTAGACCAGGTCGCGGACCGCGACGACATCGCGCTCGGCCACCTTGCCGACTTCGAAGTCCGAGACCACAGCCCCTTCCGAGAGCGGTCCGCCGGGTCCGAGCAGGGCGGCGACCGCCATGCTGGCGGCGAAGGCGCCCGCGAGGATCAGGCGGTCCACCCGGCTGACCTTGGTAGAGCCGAACGCCACCGCGGCGAGCCGGGCCGCCGCGGCGCCGACGCTCCGCTCAGTCTTCGGTTTCATAGGCCTTGATGATGGAACGAACCAGCGGATTCCGCACCACGTCGCGCGCGTCGAGGCGCGAGACGAAGATGCCCTCCACGTCCTTGAGGACCTTCACGGCGTGCGCGAGCCCGGACTCGGTCTTGCGCGGCAGGTCCACCTGGGTGACGTCGCCCGTGATGATGGCCTGCGAGCCCTGGCCGAGCCGGGTCAGGAACATCTTCATCTGCTCGCGCGTGGTGTTCTGGGCCTCGTCGAGGATGATGACGGCGTTGTTGAGGCTGCGGCCGCGCATGTAGGCCAGCGGGGCTATCTCGATGGCGTGGCTTTCCTCGAGGCGCCGCACCGCCTCGAAGGGCACGAGGCTCTCCATGGCGTCGTAGAGGGGGCGGAGGTAGGGGCTGATCTTCTGGGCTAGGTCGCCGGGCAGGAATCCGAGGCTTTCGCCGGCTTCCACCACGGGTCGGGTCAGCACGAGCTTCCGGCGGTTCTTCGAGAGAATCTCGCGGAGCGCCCAGGCCACGGCGAGGTAGGTCTTGCCGGTGCCGGCGGGTCCGACCGCGAAGCAGACGTCGAAATTGGAAAGGCCTTTCAGGAAGAGCGACTGCGCCGGCGACCGGGGGTAGATCTTGCCGAAGCCCCCCGGAATCTGCACGCACGAATCCTTGAAGCCCTCGGCCGTGGCGTCGCCGCACGCGCCCCGCTCCGGATCGATGCTCGCGGCGATGGCCGCAACCAGCTCGGGCGACGAGGGCATGCCGTCGCGCACGGAGTCCACGAGCTCCCCGACCAGGCGGCGGAAACGGTTCCGCAAGGCCTCGTCGGCGGATTCGAGGAAGATTTCGTTGCCCCGGGTGAAAACGCGGGCGCCGAGGACCCGCTCGGCCGCGCGCAGGTTGCCGTCATTGGCTCCGCACACCTCGGCGAGGAGCCCGGTGTCGTCGAGCGCCATGGCCATGCAATCTTCCAATACTGCCTCTCGGACCGCCATCGTAACCCGGCGCCCCGGAAAAATCAACCGATACGCCCGGCCGTGCAGCCCTGCCGGGCGCGAGCCCTCGCGGCGAGGCGGGGGCGCCGCGGTCCGCCCCTACTCGATCGCAAACTCGCCGTCCTTGCCCGTCGCCTTGGTCTGTATCTTCGGGATGGCGCGCCAGACCGCCAGGACCGTCCACGAGGTCTCGAACTCGTAGGTTTTCGGCGTCACATCGGCGCGCAGCACCGGCTTCGCGCCGAGCTCGAGCGAAAGGTCCCAGTCGTGCAGCTCGCGGACCAGCTTGACCGAGAGCGAAGAGAGCTTCCAGAGGCTGCGGTAGCGCCCTTCCTGCCCGGGCGAGAAGAAGTCGAAGGAATCCAGGATGTCCCGCACGGGGTTAACGGGCTCGATGGTACCGGGGAATTCGAAGAGGCCGGGAAAGTAGCGCCAGAGCGACTGGTTGCGGGAAACGCTCGTGAAGCTCAAAGTGAGACGCTCGGCCACCTTGAGCTCGGCGCGCAGGTTCAGGGCGAGGGACGAGTCGGTGAATTTGAGCAGGCTCTGGGAGGCCGCGAGCGAGGCGGAGAGCGAAAGGTCCACCCGGTCCTTCCAGAAGGGTTCCGGATTCCAGTCGCCGGAGAGCGAGAGCGAGGCGTCGCTCGGACGGAAGCGCTCCGACCCGGTTGCCGGCTGCCAGCCGAGCGGGGCCGTCTCGAGCTCGAGCCGATATCCGATCGAGTGCCTCGCCGAAATGCCCAAGGACAGGGGCCCCGCGTCGAGGGCGGCCCGGGCGCTCTCGGGACGCTCTTCCTCCAGGTTCCACGAAAGGTTGCCGGTCAAGCGGAACAGGCCCTTCGGCGACCAGGTGGCGTTGGCGGCCAGCGGATCCCAGGAGAAGGTTCCCGCGTCGTCGCGCGCGGCCCAGCGCGTGGAGGCCGAGACGGTGAGGCCGTTCGCGCGCAGGTCCACCTTGCCCGAATACGATTGCCTGAGCGGCGGCAGCGAGGCGGAAACCGAGAGGCTCTGCGCGTATCCTGCGACGCTTGGGGCGAAGCTCAGCGAGGCCTGGTGGGCGCCGAGCGAATCGCGGTCCCACGCGAAGGACTCGACCGCGTAGACCGGATCGCTGCCGGTCCCGGACTCCCAGGCGCGCGACCAAAGCCTGGCGTCCAGGCTCCACGAAAGGCCGAGCGAGCGGGGCAGCTCGGATTCGAAGAGCCCGCCGAAGGGTCCGGAAGCGCCGAAGGGCTTCAGGCCGAGCTTGAGGGAGGCGTTGGCTTTCGCTCCCTCGAACTTGGCGTCCTGCAGGAGCCAGGCGTCCCGTTCCGCCGCGGAGGCGTCCGCGGAGAGCGTGGCATGGACCTGGTCCTGGTAGTTGCCGTTCAGCACCAGCGATCCGTCGGCGAAGCCCGCGGGCAGGCCGAAGGCGAAGGAAAGCTGGCCGGACACGCGCGCGACCGCGAGGTCGTACCACGGATCGAGGTCGATGTCCCCGGGACCGCTCAAGCCGAGGGTCGAGAAACGGCGCTCCACCGAACCGGCCGGTCCGAGGGTCCACGTCAGGGTTGCGGTCGTGCCCGAGGGTCTGGACGCGGCCGGAGAGGGCGCGCTCTCGGGCGGGGCGAAGCCCTTGAGCGAAGGCGCGGGGCCCGCCGGGCTCGCGCCGGCGGCGGATGCCCCGCCGGCATCCTCGGACCGGTCCCCGGAAGCGGGATCGGCGCTCCAGGGCGCTCGGAGGGCGGGGCCTTCGGGCGGCTGCGCGGCCGCGGCGGCTGCCGGCTTTACGGAAAGGAGCGTTCCGCGCAGCGAGACCTGGGTGTCCGCGACGAGGAGCCGTTCCGGCGCGAAGTAGTCGCGGAGCGGATCGGCCATGTAGAGCGCGTGATCCTCGTCCGCTCCCTGCGTGCGCGTTCGCGCCGTCCATGAGAGCGAAGAGCTGAAGCGGCTCAAGGAGAAGGTCTCCACCCACGGCTTCAGGACGGACAGGTTCGGGTTCCAGGAAAAGTCGAGTCCCTGGGCGAAGGAAGAGAGCTTGGCCGGCGGCGTCGCTTCCTCGGCCGGATCGAGGAAGGAGAGCCAGTCCATGTCCTCGCTGCGGTCCCGGAAATCGCGGTTCATCCACGGATCCGAGGCCAGGGGAGTCCTGATCGTCAGGCTGGCGCCCGAACCCTGGAAGCGCAGGGATGAATCGAAGGCGAAGCGGAGGGGCAGCTCCGCTCCGAGGAAGCGCGAGTCGTTCCAGACGCTCGCCCAGCCGCCGGCGGCGATGTAGGGGTTGTAGCCGCCCCCGGAAAGGAACACCGAGCGGCTGCGGGCGAGCATGAGCGAACCTTCGGCCGTCCCGCCGAGCGGCAGTTCCGCGAGCTTCCAGTCCAGGGCGAGCGCGAAGCCGAGCTTGCCGTAGGCATCGGCGATCAGCTTGACGTAGTCGGAGCCCCGTTCCGCCTCGGCGTCCGGATCGGTCCTGAGGAAGAAACCCTCGAGGGTCTTGCCCGTGTCGCCCGCGTCCCCGGCGAGGGACAGGGGCAGCGTCGACTCCTCGGCGGGCGGCTTGGCGCCGACGAGGTAGGTGGTAGTCTGCACGAAGCGACCCTCGCGGTCGCGGTAGCCGAACACGGGGTGGAAGACGAGCTCCTCCCCGGGATAATAGAAGAAGGGCAGCCAGAGCAGCGGCACCTCGCCGACGGAGAGCCACGCGTTGCCGATGGCCCATTCCCCCGGCGCGAGCAGCCACACCCGCGAGGCCCGGATGGACCAGTGCGGGTCGTCTTCCAGGTCGCAGGAGGTGATGACGCCGTCGCGGAACGAGGCGGCCTCCTCGGCCGAGCGGATGATCTCGTCCGCCTCGAAGAAGAGCCCGTCGGCTTCGCCGATGCTGGCGTCGCGGAGGGTCCGGCCCCCGAGGAAGCGCCCGGCCCAGCTGCCCAGGTCGATGGCCAGGGCGGAGCCCGTAAAGGCTTCGGCGCCATCGGTGCGGTAGGTGACGTGCCCGCGCGCGTACACCATGCCGAGCTCGGCGTTGTAGACCACGGAGTCGGCGAAGAGCCGGTGGACGCCGCCGTCCTCCGCCTCGAGCTCGAGCGAGACGCCGCCCTCGAGTACGGTAAGTCGCTCCCCGTCCAGCTCGAAGGAGCGGGCGGTGTCCGCCGCGAGGACGCGCACGCGTACCCCTTCGCGCGGAACGGCTTCGGGCGCTTCGAGGCCGTAGTGCGCGTAGAGCCGCGCGCGGAGCTCGGCCTCGGTTCCCGTCTCGGGCAGCCCCAGCTCCCGGCTGCGCGCGACCAGGTCCGAAAGGTCGGAGCTCTCGAGGTCCATGACGAGCGTCGCCTCGGCCAGGTCGGGTTCGGCGGCGGGGCTTTCCGCGGCGGCGGGGATTTCCGCCGAAGCGTCCGCGTCCGCGCCCGTCTCGCCGACGGCAGCGGCCGCTTCCTCGGGCGCCGGGGCATCCTGGGCGGCCGCGTAACCGAGCATGCCGGAGACGGCCAGCGCGATTATCGAGGCGGCGTGGAGCGGGAGCCTAAAGCTCGGACGGCGGGCGCTTCCCCGCTCGCGGCGCGTTGGCGGCATGGCGAGGATTCTAGCCGAGGGACGCGCGCTCGGCAATGCGCCCGCCGCGCGGAAGGCGCCCGGCCGGCCCGATTCCGGGCGCACGCCCCACGGGCGCCTGCCTCACGGGGCGCGGAGGCTGTCGGCCAGGTACTTCCCGGTCCAGGACTTCTTCGCCTTGACGATGTCCTCGGGAACGCCCTTGGCCACGACGGTGCCGCCGCGGGCGCCGCCTTCCGGCCCCAGGTCGATGATCCAGTCGGCCTGCTTGATGACGTCGAGGTTGTGCTCGATCATCGCCACGGTGTTCCCCGTGTCCACCAGACGTTGGATGACCTCCATGAGCTGCTTGACGTCGGCGAAGTGGAGGCCCGTCGTCGGTTCGTCCATAAAGTAGAGCGTGCGCCCGGTCGCGCGGCGCGCCAGCTCGAAGGCCAGCTTGACGCGCTGGGCCTCGCCGCCGGAGAGGGTGAGCGCCGACTGCCCGAGCTTGATGTAGCCGAGCCCCACCGAGAGCAGGGTGTTCATGCGGTGGGCGATGAGCGGCACGTGCTTGAAGAACTCGGCCGCCTCCTCGATGGTCATGTCGAGCACGTCGGCGATGTTCTTCCCCTTGTAGCGCACGTCGAGCGTGTCGGAGTTGAAGCGCTTGCCGTGGCACACGTCGCAGGGGATGTACACGTCCGGCAGGAAATTCATCTCGATGGTGATGGTGCCGTCGCCCTGGCAGTGCTCGCAGCGGCCGCCGCGGACGTTGAAGCTGAAGCGGCCGGGCTTCCAGCCGCGCGCCTTGGACTCCGGCAGCGTGGCGAAGAGGTCGCGGATGTGCGTGAAGACGCCCACGTAGGTGGCGGGGTTCGAGCGCGGGGTCCGGCCGATCGGGCTCTGGTCGATGTTGATGATCTTGTCGATGGCCTCGAGGCCCTCGATCGAGTCGTAGTCGCCCTCGCGCCCGGTGGTGCGCATGACGCGGTTGGAGATGACGGGGAAGAGCAGGTCCGTGAGCAGCGTGCTCTTGCCGGACCCCGACACGCCCGTGATGCAGATGAATTTCCCGAGCGGCAGCTCGACGTCGATGCCCTTCAGGTTGTGCTCGCGGCAGCCCTTGATGACGATCGAGCTGCCGTTCCCCCGCCTGCGCTCCGAGGGGACGTCGATGCGGAGCGTGCCGGCCAGGTACTGCCCGGTCAGGCTCTTCTTCGACTTCATCACCTCGTCGGGCGTGCCCTGGGCCACGACATGGCCGCCGTGCACGCCGGCGCCGGGCCCGAGGTCCACGATGTGGTCGGCGGTGCGCAGGGTCTGCTCGTCGTGCTCGACCACGATCAGGGTGTTGCCGATGTCGCGCAGGTACACGAGCGTGTCGATCAGGCGCTGGTTGTCCCGCTGGTGGAGCCCGATGGAGGGCTCGTCGAGGATGTAGAGCACGCCCACGAGGCTCGAGCCGATCTGCGTGGCCAATCGGATGCGCTGGGCCTCGCCGCCGGAGAGCGTGCCCGCGCGGCGCTCGAGGGTCAGGTAGTCCAGCCCCACGTTGCGCATGAACGAGAGGCGCGCCTCGATCTCCTTGCGGATCTGCTTCGCGATGGACTCGCCCGTCTTGCCGAGGTCGAGCGCGTCGAAGAAGGCGATGCTCCGCTCCACGCTCATGGCCGAGAGGTCGTGGATGTTGACGTCCCCGACCGTCACCGCCAGCACCTCGGGCTTGAGGCGCTTGCCGTGGCAGGTCTCGCAGACCTTCTCGGTCATGAAACGCTCGAGCCAGTCCT
>JAKLEE010000092.1 GCA_022703215.1 Spirochaetota bacterium
CGGTTCTCGAGTGAGCGCGGGGAGAGGACGAAGTCGGCCTCCGTCGGCCCGGTCCCGGGCGCGCCGAGCGCCAGCAGCCTGCCGCGCATGAGCGCGGGATCCGCGAGGCGGACCGCGCTTTCCGTGTCGGGAGCCAGAGCGCTCGTCACGAGCCGCGCGCCGCCCGCCCCGCCCTCCGGTGCTTTCGCCCCGCGAGCTCTGTCCCCTGACGGAGTATCCGCTAAGACCGCGCCCTTTCCGCCCCGGTCCGGCAGGAAGGCGAAGAGCCCGGCCATGGCGGCGGAGAACGGGCCTTCCCCGGACGGGCGCCCCGGTCCTTCGGCCGCGACGAAGGGCAGCGCAGCGTCCTCGGCCACGGCCAGGTAGGCGCCGGGCGCGGAGAGGCGGACCTTCCAGCCGCCGTCAGCCTCCTCGATGGAGACGCGCCCGGGTCCGGGTGCCCGGGGAAGCGCGCCTTCCGGTCCCGGTTCAAGAATGACGAGCTCGCGGGCCCCGCCCCGCGATGCGAAGAAGGCCGTCCATCCGCCCGCCTCGTGGTCGCGCGATACCCGGGCGGGCAGGGCGGCGCGGATGGGCGAGCGCGGCAGCGGCAGCAGCTCGAAGCCGAGCGCTTCATAGGAGGCGGAATCGCTCGCGAGCACGATGTCGCGGCGCGCCGTTCGCGACAGCGAGGCGAGCGCGGAGGGGTCCGCGCCGAGCATGGGCCGCGTCGCCCGCAGCACCGCCACGAGCGAGGCCGGATCGCCCCCGCCCGCGATCGCGGCCGTCGCTTCCTCCACGACCGCTTCCCCCGAAAGCGGGTCTTGCCTGAGCAGGTACCACGAAGCGCCCTCGGCGCGCGGGTCGGCGCGGAGCGAGCGGATGGCCAGGTCGACCGCCCGCGAGCCGGGGAAGCCCTCGGCCATGGAGCGCGACCAGTCGACCACGAAGGCTGCCGGCAGCTCGCGCGGCCCGGGCCAGCCGCCCAGGGCAGCGGCGATGACCAGGGCGATGAGCGCGTCGATCGCGGCGTCGTAGAAGAGCCTCAGGCGCCGGAACAGGAGCAGCCCCGCGGTCCGTCCTTCGCGCCCGAGGAAGAGCGCGTGCGGGTAGCGGAGCCGCTGGCGCCTTAAAAGCCCGGTGAAGAGCAGGGCCGCCACCGGCAGGAGGAGCAGCGCAAGGCGCCCGGCGAACTCAGGCATGGAGCCGCTCCAGCGCGGCCCAGTAGACCGCCTCGCGCTCCGACTCCGCTTCGAGTGTCCAGTGCCCGGTGCGCGGCGCGGACGAGAGCTTGCGGCGGAGCGCCTCCTCCTGCGCCTCGTAGCGCGCGGCCTCGGCCGCGTCCCAGGGCGCGCGGAGCAGCTCCCCCGTCTCCGGATCCTCTATCTCGAGCTCGCCCTCGAGTGGCGCGAGAGCCGCGAAGGGCGCGCGGAGCTGGAAGAGGAAGGTGTCGGGGAAGCGCTGCCTGCGCGGGTCGAAGCGCGGGTCGAGGAAGTCCGAGAAGAGGAAGAGCCGCCGGAAGGCGCTGCGCCTCCGGAGCGCGTTCACGGCGCGGCCGATGTCGGTCCGTCCCCGGAATTCGGTCGCCTCGAAGAGCGAGGCCAGGGCGCGGGCGTCGCCGCGCCGTCCGAGCCGGGTCATGCGCGGCGAGCAGGCCTCGTCGAAGACGGCCGCCTCGACCGCGATGCCGAGAGCGCCGAGCAGCCAGCCGAGCGACACGACGAGGGATCCGTACGCCGCGCGGTCGAAGAGCTCCATCGAGCCCGAGGAATCGAGCAGGAAGGCCACGCCCTCGCCGGCCTCGTCGCGGAATTCCTTGACGTAGGCGCGGTCGGTGCGCGCGAGGAGGCGCCAGTCGATCGAGCGCGGGTCGTCCGAGCCCTGGTACTCGCGTATGGCCTTGAGGTCGAAGCTCGAGCCCGAGCGCCGGAACATGGGCTCCCGCGCTCGCACGGAGGCGGGCAGGAAGGCGCGCACGGCGCGCCGCGAGAAGGCGGCCGCGATGGCCGGGCACGCGGCGTCGGGCAGGATCACTCGTCGCGCTCCGCGAAGGCGCGCCGCGTCTCGCCGATCAGGTTCGAGAGCAGCTCGCGGCGGTCGACGCCCTCGCTCTCCGCCTCGAAGGAGAGCACCACGCGGTGCGCGGCCACGTCGCCGAAGAGCTCGTCGACGTCGTCGAAGGACACGCGCGCGCGCCCGCGGATGGCCGCGCGCGCCGTGGCCGCCTTGAGCAGCGCTATGGCCGCTCGCGGCGAGGCGCCGGAAAGCACCATGCGGCGGGCGGCTTCCGGGCTCGAGGGCGAAGGGTGGGTCGCGAGGACGAGGCGGGCAATGTACGCCTTCAGCGAGCGGGGCACCGCGAGCTCGGCCCTGATCCGTTCCCAGGCGGCCAGAACCTCGAGGGTTTCGCCGAGCTCCGCCGGCCGCCCGATGAATTCCCGCTCCCCCATTTCGAGGATAGCCACCAGGTCGGAGAAGGACGGCATGCGGAAATCGAGCTTCATGAAGAAGCGGTCGACCTGCGCCTCGGGCAGGGGATAGGTGCCCTCGAGCTCGATGGGGTTCTGGGTCGCGATGACGAAGAACGGCGCGGGAAGGATCCTGGTCTCGCCGAGCACGCTCACCCTCCGCTCCTCCATGGCTTCGAGAAAGGCGGACTGCGTCTTCGGCGTGGCGCGGTTGATCTCGTCGCCGAGCACCACGTTGGTGAAGATGGGGCCCTCGAAGAAGCGGAAGCGGCGGACGCCCTTCTCGTCCTGCTCGAGGATGTTCGATCCGATGACGTCGAGCGGCATCAGGTCCGGCGTGAACTGCACGCGGCGGAAGCCGAGCCCGAGGAACTCCGCGTACGCGCGCGCGAGGCTCGTCTTGCCGAGGCCCGGCGCGCCCTCGAGCAGCACGTGGCCCCCCGAAAGCAGGGCGATGAAGAGTTTCTCGAGGAGCTCGGGGCAGCCGAGCACGCGCTCGCCCGCGTACAGGCGGTAGCGTTCGTGGAAGTCGCGGACCTTCTCCAGGCCCCGTTCAAGCTCGTTCGAATCCATCGTGCACTCCTCGGGTCGCGTCGCGTCCGCGTCCGCGTCGTTTCGTCCGCGCGGGGCGCGGGATATCCAGGTCGATGAGGGAGGGCCGGTCGAGCGCGGCCGTCGCGCGCGCGGCGAGCGCGGCGAGCGCGGCGAGGTTGGCGGCGCCGGCGGCGAGCCGGAGCGCGGGGCCGGGCCAGGCGAGCGCCCCGAGATTGAGCGCCAGGTGCCAGAGGAAGGCGGCAGCGAGCGCGAGGGAGCCCCGGGCGAGGGGGTTCGCGGTTTCCCGCGCTTCGCCGCGGGCGAGCGGCGCGAAGGCCAGGGCGAAGGCGAGGGCGGCGCCGACATGGATCGGCGTCGACCAGGAGAGGCGCCACAGCGTCGAGGCGTCGGGAAAGGCCGAGAGGAAGGCGAGGTTTTCGAGGAGGGCGAAGGCGGTCGAGGCGACGGGGCCGAAGAGCGCGAGGGCGCCGTAGCGCGCCTTCCGTGCGGCGAGCGCGAAAGCCAGGCAGGCGGCGAGCCGCGGCAATTCTTCCGTCAGGATGGCGAACGCGACGCGAGACAGGGTGGCCGACAGCGCTGGCCCCGAGACCACGAGGGACGGCGCGCCGAGGGACAGAGCTCGCTGGAGGAAGGCCGCGAGCGCATAGTGGAGCGTGCCCGCGATGGCGGCGGCGAGGGCGAAGGCGACGCGGCCCTCGGCGAGCGCAGCGAAACGGCGGAGCCCTCCGCGCAGGAGACTGAACGCGGCCGCGAGTCCGGCCGCTTCAGGCGCGCGCCGCCCCGCGCCGTTCATCGAGCAGCCTTCCGCAGGGCAGCCCAGGCCGCGGCCAAAGCCAGGGCCGCGGGTTCCTCGTCGGCGGTCGCGGCGATGCCGATCCGGAGGTTTCCGAAGGCGAGCGCGACCGCGTCGGCGTAGCGTTCCGGCGACAGGAAGGGCGAGGCCGCGAACGAAGGCTGCGCGCCTGAAAGGCGGGCGGACAGCAGGCGCTCGAAGCGCGCGCGGTAGTCGACGAGGGGGCTCGCTTCGAGGCTGCTGCCTGAACCCCCGTAGCCGGCGCCCGCGGCCGCGGAGCGCCCCGCCGCGCCGCGCTCCGCGCCGTCGGCGCCGTCGGCGGGGACAGAGCCCGCTTCGCCGGCCCCGTTTCCCGTTCCGGTCCCCATCCCGGCGCCCGGTTCCCCTGTCCCCTCGCCGGAGCCTTCCCCGCCTTCCGCGCGACCGGATTCCGGTGGAACGCCCGCCGTCCCGGGCGGTTTTCCGGCCGTCGCGGCGCCGCTCCCGCCGTCCGGCGACGCCGTGCCCGCTCCCGGCCCGTCCCCGAGGGCGCGGCCCTCCGCGCCCGACCGGCCGTCCCCCCCGGATCCGGTCTCGCTCCGCTCCGCCGGAGCGAACGCGCCTTCCGCTTCCGCGCGCGCGAGCCGATCGCGGAGCCGCTCGAGGGCGGCCAGTTCGTCGAGCTCGCCGGCGGCCTCCGGCCGGGCGTAGCGCCCCGGGAGCTGCCCCCCGGGGGCAGGCGCTTCCGCGGCGAGCCCTTCCGCCGCCTCGGCGAAGACCTGCCCGGTTTCCGAGCGTCCCGCCCGCGATCGCGGAATGGCTTCCGCATGGCCGAGGCGGATGCCGAGCCCCGAGGCGACGAGCCAAGCCTGGACCGCCACGAAGAGCGCGGCCCCCGCGGCGAAGGCGAGCGCCGCGCGGAGGGGCGGGCGTTCCGCGCCGCGGGAACGGAGAGCGAGCTCCCCGAAGTGCGCGTCGGTTTCCAGATCCACCAGGCGCTCCGCGGCGCGGCCGCGGGCTTCGCGCAGGGCTTCGAGATGGCCGTCCGGGTCCAGCTTGCGGAGCGTCCGGTCCGCCAGGCGCTTCCGCGGCGGGAAGACCGCGGCAGCGAACAGGGCGGTGAAGGCCGCGAAGTCGACGGCCGCGGCGCCTGCCGCGTCGAGGAGCCCAGCGCGGCCGAGCGCGAGGGTGAGGGCCTTCGCCGCGAGGAAGGCGCCGCCCCACCACGCGAGCCGTCCCGCGAGCGCCGCCCGGCGAGCCGCGGCGACGCGCGCGCGGAGCCAGGCCAGGTTCTCGCGCCTCACCGCCGCCTCCGGGCGAGGAACCAGGCGGGCAGGGCCGCGGCCAGGGCCAGGACGGGCAGGGCGGGGGCCGGACCGAGCCGGGCCAGTACGACGGCCCCGGCCGCCAGGCAGGCCAGGGAGGCGACGAGGGCAGGCGCGCGTCCCGGGTCGAGCCTGAGCGCCGCGGGCGCGAGGATCCCTAAGCCGAGCAGCGCGAGGTCGGACAGGGCGAGGAAGGCGAGAGCGACAGAGTCGGCGGCCGAGAGCGCCGACCAGGCCCAGGCCCGGAAGGGCAGGCCCGCGGCCATGAGCAGGGCCGCGCCCCGCTCGTCGCGCCCCTCGAGCCAGGCTGCGAGCCTGAGCCAGGCGAGGATGGCCAGCGAGGGCGCCCAGGGGGGCAGGGGGGCGTCGGCCGGGGGCGGCGCGAGCCAGGCCGCCGCCAGGAGCGGCGCCAGGGCGAGCGCGGTCCCGAAGGCGGCGCGGCGGCTCTTGGAACGCGTCATGGCCTGAAGCTCCAAGCCATCAGGAAGCGCTCGGCGGACAGGCGGTAGACCCCGTCCGGCCCCAGGGTCACGCGGGGGGGCGACGAGAAACGGTAGAGCTCCCCCGGCCGTGCCGTGATGGGAATGCCCTCCCCTCCCGGCGCGTGGAAGGAAAGGAAGGCGAGCTTTCCGGACCCGTCCGTTGTCCATGCCAGGCTCCTGCCGTCGCCGCCAGGGGCCGTTTCCCCGAGTCGCGCCTCGAAGCTCGCCGCCTCGCCCTCTCCCGGCAGCTCGAGGCTCCAGGCCAGCGGCTCCGGCGCTGCCAGGAAGGCGGCAAGCGCCGTGACGGCGAGGCAGGCCAGGGCGAGCGCCACGGCAATGGCCCGGCGCCGCGGGCTGTCCATGGCGCGCGGTTCCCGTCCGGCTCTGTCCCCATTTTCGGCTCTGTCCCCGCCCGGGACGCTTCCGTCTCCGCGTCCTCCCCGGGCTCTGTCCCCGCCCGGGCCGCTTCCGGCCACGATTCCCGCCGCGAGCGCGGCCGCGAAGGTCCACGCCGCGAGCGCGATGACGGCCTGCCGCCGCGGCTGCCTGAGAAAGAGCCGGGCCGTCGCGAAGCGCGCCGCCCGAGCCGCGTCCATCCCCTCGAAACGATGCAGCGCAGGCGGCGTTCCCCCCGCCGGACCGCGGATCGGGAAGGGCAGCGCGCGGAGCCGCGCGCGGGCAGCCCTGGCTTCGGGCGCCTCGCCGGAGCGGTCCGCACCCGTCGCGCCGTGCAGCGCGGCCCCGGTTTCAGCGTCGCGGAGCTCAAGGCCGACGATGAGCTCGGGCGCGAAGAAGCGCGCCTCGACGACGCGCGTCCATGGGAGCCCGTCGGCGGAAAAGACCGCCAATTTCGAGCCGTCGCTGAGGACGGCCAAGAGCTCGAGGCCGCCTGAAAAGCCTTCGGCCGAGCGCAGCTCGAGCGCGGCGAATTCCAGCGGGCCGGGCACGGGACCGCCGAACGCGACCTGGGCGGCCGCTTCAGTCCCCCCGAGCGCCGTCAGGATGGCCGCGAGCGCCGCGAGCGCCGATTTGCCCGGTCGGACCGGCTTCGCCCCCGTCGCCCTCATCGCCGCCGCGGCCTCAGCGCAACCGACAAGGCGAGCGAAAACGCGAAGAACGCGAGGAGCCAGGCAACCCGGCTCCTGGGCAGCGCGAAGTACGCCTCTCCGCACCGTGCCGCCCGCTCCGCCTCGACGCTCGCGCCCGAGAAGCCGCCCGACGCGGAAACCTCGAAACGGCCCGCCACCTCGCCGCCCTCGCGCACGAGCGCGACGTAGTCGCCCGCGTACGGCGCCTCGAAGCGCGCCGCGAACAGGCCCGGCGCCACCCGTTCCCCGGCGGCCCGGGCCTTCCAGCCCTTCGGTCCCGAAACCTCCAGTTCCGGCGCCACGAGCAGCTCGCCGCGGACGAGCGCCGTGAGCCCGCGCTCGTCCTCGACCACCCGCGCGCTCGCGAGCCGTTCCGCGAAGGCCGCGTCGAGCCGCGCGGCCACGACGCCCGCCGCGCGCGGTTCCCGCCAGAACTCCGCGGTCATGGCCCCGTACAGGTCCGAGGCCAGGAACACGGAGCCGCGCGCGCCCCGCTCGACGCTGGCCAGGAAGGGGTCGCCGTACCGGTTCGACAGCAGGACCTGCGCGCCCTCCTTCGCCGTGTATTGGGCCATGCCGTCCACGGCCGCCAGCGCGGTCCCGTCGAGCGCGAGCACTTCCGTCCGCTCATGCAGGAAGCCCGCGCGAGATACCGCCGCCCGGTCGCGGAACAGCACCGAGGGTATCTCGTCCGGGCCCTCGACGCGCCAGGCCCGTCCGCCCGCCCGCGCGGCGATCGAGGCGAGCAGCGCCGAGTCCGCCTCGTCGCCGATCGCCATGGTCGAAATCGTCACGCCCTCGGCGGCCGCGCGCTCGACGAGGGTTGCGAAGTCCGCGGGTTTCGTGATGCCGTCCGAGACGACGACGATATGGCGGCCGAGCCCCGGCGCGTCCAGCGCCGCCAGGCGGTCGAGCCCCTCGGATAGCGCGGCCGCCAGGTCGGTGCCGCCCTCGGCCGCTACCGGCTCGAGCTCGCGCGCCGCCTGAGTCTCCGCGCCCGGCGCGAACTCGTACACCCAGCTCCTGCGGTCCGAGAACAGGAGCAGCCCCACCAGGTCCCGCGCCTTGAGGTTGCGGAGCAGCTCGACGCCGCTCACCTTGGCGAGCGACAGCTTGTCGCCGAACATGGAGCCCGAGACGTCGAGCATGACCAGCACCGCGAGCTCCGGCAGGCGCTCGAGCGAGCGCGGCCGCAGGATCACCGGCAGCAGCGCCTCGAGCCGGCTCGTGTCCGCGCTCGCGGCGCCGAACCCGGCCGAATCCGCGACCGCCAGCAAGGACGCGCTCCGCTGTTCCAGCGCGTCGGCCAGGGCGTCGGCGGCCCCGGGTTCCAGCGCTCGCGGTCCCACCCCGTCGAGCGCGATGAGCTCGTAGCGGGAAAGGTCCACGCTCCCGAGCGCCTCGGGGAGCACCCTGTCGGTGCGGTAGAGGGCTTCGAGGGCGCCGGACAGCCCGGGCCGTTCCGTCACCACCAGCACGCGCGCGGTCTCGGCCTCGGTCCGTCCGGCCGCGAGCGACGCGCGGAACCCGCCGCCCGGGCCGAAGGCCTCGAGGATCAGCGGCTCGTCCCCCGCCGCCGCGACGAAGCGCAGCACCCCGTCGGACGGCGGCGCCGACCCGGCCGCCTCCGCAAGAAGCCGCCCGCCCTGCCGCGCCGAGAAGCGTTCGAAGTACGCCGCCCCGGGGCCGAGCGCCAGCTCGACCTCGTACGACGCGTGGCGCCCTCCGGCCTCGCGGCCCAGCGCCATGAAGGGGCGCGGCGTCGCCCCCGCCAGGCGTTCGAAGCGGAAGGTCCCGCCGGCTTCGCGCGCCGCTTCCTCGAGCGCCGCGCGCTCGGCGGCCGTCGGCAGGAAATCCCCCGCCACCGAAACGCGGGCCGGGACCCCGGCGCGGCCCAGGTCACCGAGCGCCCCGGCCAGCGAGCCGCGCGCCGGCAGCCTTCCGGCCAGCGCCTCGAGCGCCTCATCCTCGTCCGGCCCCGGCAGGCGGACGACGGCGTCCGGCAGCGACACGTAGGCGCCACGCTCTCCGCGCGCGAGCTCCGCGAGCAGCGGCGCGCAGGAGGCGTCGAGCGCGAGGTAGCGCCGCTCGGATAAAAGGAAGCGAGGGATCGGGACGGGAAGGTCGGCCAGGTATGCCGCGAGCGCGAGAAAGGGAAGGACGCGAAGCAGCGCCATCCCGTTCGCGGCCGATTTGCGCTGGGCCATGGTGGTGCGCTATTCTAGGAGCCGACAGGCATCGCCGCAAGCGAAAAGGAGCCAGAAAGCCTTGGACAACCCGCTCGTCGAGACCGCGCGCGCCTCCGTCCGGGAGGTCTTCAAGGACATGTTCGGCCTCGACGCCGCGCCCGGCGCCGTCCGGGTCGGCGGCCAGAGCCCCACGCACGGCTGGGACATCTCGGGCCTCGTGGGCCTCGCGGGCCAGGCCCAGGGCATCATCGCGGTCCGCATGCCCTCCGCCCTCGCCGCCGCCATGCTGGAGCGGAGCGGCGTCGAGCCTGGCGACGAGCGCGAACGGCGCGAGATGACCGGCCACCTGGTGGCCGAGTTCACGAACATCGTCGCCGGCCACGCCTCGAGCGCCATCCAGGGGCACGAGGTCGACATCTCGCCGCCCGTCG
>JAKLEE010000093.1 GCA_022703215.1 Spirochaetota bacterium
GTTGCTGACGAAGCGGGCCTCGAGGCCGAGCCTGCCCGCGGCCTTCGCCCAGGCGGACAGCGCCACGTGGAGCGCGCGCGGGCCGAGATCGGAGCCGCCGATGCCGATCTGCACGACGGTCGCGAAGCGCTTGCCCGAGGCCCCACGGAGCGCGCCGGAGCGGACGCGGGCCGCGAAATCCGAAAAGCGTGCGCGCTCGCCCTCGTAGAAGTCGCGGAGGTCCTTGCCGCCGTGCACGGGACGCCGGGCGACGACGCCGCGGGCCAGGTGGTGGAGCACCATGCGCTTCTCGCCCGTGTTCATGACGGCGCCGGAGGCCAGCTCGCGGTACTTCGCGACGCATTCCTGCTCGGCCGCGAGCTTCGCGAGCAGGGGAAGCTCGCGGTCGAGGACGTCCATGGCGGCCCAGTTCCAGGAGAGGCCGCCGCCTGCGGGAAGTTCGCGGCTCCGGACGCGGTCGCCGTCGAAAGCCGCGCGGAACGCTTCGGCACGGGCAGCCGGTTCCGGAGAACCCGCGATCAATTCGGAGAAGGACTGGCATTCATCGAGACGGCGATACGCGCTCACGGCGGGCTCCTTGCGGTCGGGTGGTCGTTCGCGGCCGGGGGGCGCGGAGCGCCTCCCGCATCATTATGGAAGGAGATACTAGAACGATTCGGCGCGGACAGGCAAGTGCGGCGCTTCCGCGGCCCCGGCGCGGAAGCGCCTCATCCGCGGCAATAATGCTTGGCCGGCGCGGCTCTCGACATGCTATAATCCGGCGCGGAGGATCGGCAGGCGAGATGGCGAGCACCGTCACGGGAGTCGAAAAGGAGTTCGTGCTCGAAACGGCACGCGACCTCAAAACCCCCCTCCGGGTCCACAAGGCCGGCTGGTCGGGCGACGCCCGGCTCGCGACCGTCGATCCGGACCGCCTCGACCTCGAGCTTCGCGGCGCTGCGGCGACGATCGCCTCCTGGGATCCGGTGGCCGTCTACTTCGACCACCACGGCACCACGCTCTCCTTTGTAGCCAAGGCTCGCAAGGTGCTCGAGGACCGCGTCTCCCTCGAGATGCCGGAACGACTGGTCCGCGCGCCGAAGCGGCGCCATGTGCGCGTGGCCGCTCCACGCGGCTTTTCCGCCACCTTCATCCTGGCCAACGAGCGCGTGAAGCTCGACTATCCGGAGTCCGGAGAATACGTCGACGTCGCGCCGCCCGAAGGACCGGCCGGCTTCGACGTGTCCAGCATGCCTTCCCTCGTTGCCAGCTTCCGCCAGCGCGCCCAATCGATCTCGTCCGAGAACGCCATCGTCATGTGGAAGGGGCGCGTGCCGGACACGCTCGAGGAGCGCATCGTGGCCCGCTCGGGCAAGGTGCTCTACATTCCCTCGACCAGCACCGGCCTGCCCGTCTCCGACCCGTACCCGGAAGGCCGCATCGTGACCGCCTCCGAGGAGGAGGATTTCGAAGGTCCCTCGCTTTTTACCGAGGGTTCGAAGCTCGCGCGCCTTCTCGTCGAGAAGGCCATGGCCGGCGTCAACGCGGAGATCTGGTGTCCCATCCGCTATTACCAATACGTGGTCGGATGCGTGCGCCTCGTTAACTCGGGGGAGCGCCGCATAGCCTTCGATCTCGCGGCCGTCGACCTGGCATGGGAATTCAGCCGCATCCTGGCCTGGCTCCTGCACCGGCACGACTATTTCCGCACCGCCTCGTCGAATCCGCCGAGTCCGCGGGCGGCCAGCCTCGTCGACCTGTCGCCCGCGGGGTGCCTCGTCGCAGTGTCCCTGGCGAGCTTGCAGATACGCCTGCAGCCGGGCACCCTCGTGGACCTCGAGCTGCGCCATCCGGGCGGCCCCACCTCGTTGCGGGGCCGGGTGGCGCGCCGCTACGACGACGGCCGGAATTCCTACTACGGCATCGCGTTCGAGGAGGTCCGGAGGGAGGACTCCGAGCGCCTCCACCGACTTCTCTACGGGAAGGATTGGAATCCCGCGGACGAGCGTGGCGAAAGCGGCATCCCCGTTCTGTCCGGAGCGAATCAATGATCGACTCCTTCATCGAGGATCTTTCCATCGCCTTCGAGGTGCTCCGCGATTGGCGCGCCCTTGCCGCCCTGGCCGTCTTCGTGTTCGCGTGGGCGCTCACCCGCCACGTGGCCGCGGTCTGGCGCCGGCCCGGCGGGCCGAGGCGGAGCTCCTTCCGCCGACGGGTCGCCTCGCCGGCGAAGAGCACCCCGACACCGGCGCCCGAACCGGACGAGGACGATTTTCCCGAGGATTGAGCGCCGCCCCCGCGCAGCTCCGTTCGGTTCCGCGCCGCGACCGAACCGCAGCCGACCGTCACGGCCCGCGCGGACGAAACCGAGTGTTTGCGCCGACTCGTACAGCTCCCGCGCATCCTCCGCGCTCCAGGATGCCAGCGCGCCACGGCCCGGGCTGGCCCTTCCTGCCGGTCCCCGGCCGCGAAGCAGGTCGAGAGCCTCGGCCGTTCCGAACCTGCCGGAGTTGACCCGCGCGAACTCGGCCAGGACCGCGAGGCCTTCCGGGCTTTGCCGCACCTCGCCCGCGCACACGTCGCAGCCGCCGCAGGCCCGTTCGCCTGCGCGCTCGTCGCCGAGCAGCGAGAGCAGCCCTTCGCGGCGGCAGCGCATGCGGTCGCGGGCCCAGGCGAGGAGGGCCGCCGAACGCGCGCGCGCCGCCCCGGTCTCCCCGCGCTCCCGCTCGAAGGGGCCGAGCAGCAGCACCGCGAGCGCTCCCTTTCCGTCCCTGCCGGCCCGACCCGATTCCTGCAGATAGGCCTCGACCGAAGGCGGCGGATCCCAATGCGCCACCGTGCGGATATCGGACTTGTCGACTCCCATGCCGAACGCCACCGTGGCCACCAGGACGCCGTCCGCCGAGGGCATGAACCAGTCCTCCACCGCCCGCTTCTCGGCGCGTTCGAGGCCCGCGTGGTACCAGCGTACCCGGTCGCGCCCGAGGCGGAGGGAAAGGGCCTCGGCCGCGAGCCGCGCGCCGTCCCGAGACGAACGGAAGACGATCATCGGTCCCGGCCGCTCCCGAGCGAGGCGCTCCACCGCGTGCAGCTTCGAGAGGCAGGGCTCGACCCGGTAGGCGATGTTCGGCCGGTCCGGATCGCCTGAGGCGAGCGTCCACGGAAGTCCTCCGAAGAGGACTTCCGCCACGCGCGCGAGCACGGGCGGGCTCGCCGTGGCCGTGAACGCGGTGATCACCGGAGGGGCGATCGAGCGCAGCGCCTTCCCGAGCTCGAGGTAGGCGGGACGGAAGGTATCGCCCCATTCGGCCACGCAGTGCGCCTCGTCGACGGCGACGTGCCGGATGCCGGCCTGCGCCAGCCGGTCCAGCACCGCGGGCACAACGAGGATCTCGGGATTCGCGAGGGCGACCGGGGCCCGGCCAGTCTCGATGGCCCGGAATGCGGCTTCCCGTTCCTCCGGTGCGAGTCCGCCGCGGAGCACCGCGCACTCGACGCCGGCCGCCGCGAGCCTGCGGGCCTGGTCGTTCACGAGGGCGAGCAGGGGATAGACCACCAGAGTGGGCGCCGCTCCGAGCAGGGCCGGCGCCTGGAAGCAGAGGCTCTTGCCCGCGCCTGTCGGCAGCACGACGACCCGCGCGGACCGGCGCTCCCCATCCGCGACGCCGTCGAGGATGCCGGCCATGACGAGGCGCTGCCAGGGACGGGGCGCGGGGACGCCGAAGCGCGAGCGGGCGAGTTCGCCGACCGGGTCGGAAGCTTCGGGCGGAGCCTCCACGGGCGGGAAGGCGGACGCGGGTCCGTTCATGCAGGATGTACGCGCGGCGCCCGCGCCGGCGCTTGCGTCAGGTGTCCGCGACGGGCCCTTTCCCGAAGGATTCGAAGGAAGGGCATGCGTCGGCCATGACGCAGGCGGCGCAGTCGGGCTTCCGCGCGGTGCACACGTACTTTCCATGGCGGTTGAGCGCATGCGAGAGCGCCGTCCAGCGCGCTTCCGGCGCGGATCCTGCGATCCGCCGTTCGACCAGGTCCGGATCGGGTTTCGGCACGAGCCCGAGGCGGGTGCAGAGGCGGATGACGTGCGTGTCCGCGATGATGCCCGGGACGCCGGAGCAGGCGCTCGCCACGAGGTTGGCGGTCTTGCGGCCCACGCCGGGCAGGGAGACCAGCTCCTCGATGGAGGCGGGCGGCACGCCGCCGTGGCGGCTTTCGAGGATGGCAGCGCAGGCTTTGAGGTGTCGCGCCTTGTTCCGATAGAAGCCGGTCGGCCTCACCGCGGCTTCCAGCTCGCCGATATCCGCGGCGGCCATCGACGCGGCGTCGGGCCAGCGGGCGAAGAGGGCGGGCGTGACCTTGTTCACCATGTCGTCGGTGCACTGGGCCGACAGGATCACGGCGCAGAGGAGCTCGAAGCAGTTCCGGTACGCGAGCAGGGGCTCCGCGTCGGGATAGCGCGGGACGAGCCGCAGCCATACGAGCTCGAGAAGCTTCCCGGCGGACATCGGAAGGGCCATGCGGCAAGTATCCACGGCCGCGCCGCTCCGGACAAGCGGGTGGAATCCCGACTTTTCCCCGTCGCCTTGCGGGCCGGACTGCCAGACTCTATAATTCCATCGGAAAGGATTTCACGGAGGCTCGCATGAAACGGATTTTCATCGCCCTTTTCGTCGTCGCCGCCTTCCTCGCCGTCCTGCCGGCGTTCGCGCAGGAGCGACCCGGCGTCCCGGTGGAGCCGAAGATAACCGACCCCTCGCCCTACTATCCGTTCCGGCTCGACGTCATCAGGGTATTTTCCCACGCCCTCGGCTACCGCGTGGTCTACCGCAAGGGCGCGACCGAATTCGCCGAAATCTACATTCCGACGGAATGGTTCAAATCCGGCGGCAAGGCCAGCCTGATCGTATCCGACGATCCGGCCTTCCCGTCCATGACCGTTTTTTACAAGGACGGCGCTTTCAGCCACGTCAGGCTCTACGTCAAGGCAAACCGCAAGGATTCGACCTGGGGCCTCCTGACGGACGACGGGGCGGCCGAGAAATTCAAGGTCACCGAGCTCAAGGTAGCGTTCTAGCGAAGCCCGGGGCCTTCGCGCACTCCCGCTTGCCAATTTCGCGCAAGCGGGCGATGCTGTTCCCCAGCCCGCGCGCCCCGGCCCGACCATTCCGGCCAGGCGCGCGGCGAAAGGATTCCCATGGATCTCGACGCCGTACGCGCCGCGCTCAAGGCCGAAGGCCTGGACGCGTGGCTTTTCTGCAACTTCAAGCACCGCGACGCGCTATCCGACGCCATCGTCGGCATCGAGGCGGGCGTAACCAACACGCGCTGGTGGTTCCTCGTCGTGCCGGCCGAGGGCGAGCCGACACGCATCGTGAACGGGGTCGAGCCCGGCATCCTCGATCGCGTCCCCGGTGCGCGGCGCGTCTACTCCGGGCGCGAAGCGCTGGCGCGCGAACTCTCCGCGTTCCGCGGCCTGAAGGTCGGCGCCCACTGGTCGGAGACGGTCAGCGCGGTCAGCTACCTCGACCACGGCACGGCGCTGCTCCTCGAGGCGTCCGGCCTCGAACTTCGCGGCGCGGAATCCCTCGTCCAACGCCTGCTCGGCACCCTGGACATCGAGGGCATCGAATCGCACGAGGCCTCCGCGCGCAAGCTGTACTCGATCGTCGACACGGTATGGGCCGAAATATCCGAACGCTTCCGTACCGGCAGTCCCGTGACCGAGCGCGAGGTGCAGCGGCGCATCCTCTCGCTTTTCGACGGGCTCGGCCTGGAATGCGACCATCCGCCCATCGTGGCCGCGGGACCCAATGCGGGCGATCCGCACTACGAGCCCGGCGACACTTCGAGGACCTTCGAGCCCGGAGACGTCGTCCAGCTCGACCTCTGGGCCAAGGCCAGGGGAAAAGGCGCCATCTACGCGGACATCTCGTGGCTCGGCGTCTTCGGGACCGAGGCGCCGCCCCGCGTCGCCAAGGCTTTCGCGGACCTGCTGGCCGCCCGCGACGGCGCGCTCGCCTTCATCAAGGAGCGCCTGGCAGCCGGAATGCCGCCGAGCGGCGCCGAGGTGGACGAGCGCGCGCGATCGTTGCTCATCGGAAGCGGCCACGAGGCGGCCCTGCGCCACCGCCTCGGCCACGGCATCGACACGGAGTGCCACGGCTCCGGCGCGAACCTCGACTCGGTGGAATTCCCCGACCGGCGGCTCCTCGTCGAAGGCTCCTGCTTCTCGATCGAACCGGGCATCTATTTCGAGGACTTCGGGCTCCGCACGGAGATCGACGTCTACATCCGCGACGGCTTGGCCGTCGTGTCGGGCGGGACGCCCCAGACCCGCCTGCTCCTCTGCAGGTGAAGCCCATGGAACGCAAAGCCGTACCGGACGCCTTGCTCGATTTCCTCGGAAAGTATTCCTCGTATCTCGTGGTCGGTCACAAGGAACCGGACGGCGACTGCGTGGGCAGCCAGCTCGCGCTCGGATCCTTTCTCCGCCGCCGCGGAAAGAAGGTCGCCCTGCTCTCGGCAGGGCCCTTCACCCGGACCGAGATCATGCCCTTCGAGCACGCCTTCTCGGTCTATCCGCCCTCGGGCCTCGACGAGCGGAACGCGGCGACCATCATCCTCGACTGCTCGAGCCTGCAGCGGATCGGCCGCGTAGCCGAACGGCTGCCGAAGCTGCCGCTCGCCTTCATCGACCATCACGCCGCCGGCGAGTCCTCGGGCGAGGTCGTCTACATCGACGAATTCTCGCCGGCCGTGACGGAGCTCGTGCTCCGCGTCATCGAGGCGGCGGGCGACGCGCCGACCAAGGAGGAGGCCGAATGGCTCCTCTTCGGCCTGGCTACGGACACGGGCTTCTTCAGGCACCTTGACGAACGCTCCGCCTTCGTCTTTGAGGCGGCCGCGCGGCTGGTCGCCGCCGGAGCCTCCCCGAAGCGCGCCTTCTCGGCGATGTACGGCGGCAAGCCGCTCCTGGTCCGGCGCCTCATGGGCGAGATACTGCACCGCGTGGAACCTTACTTCGACGGCCGTCTGCTCGTCTCCTATGTCACGGAGGAGGATCAGCGTCGCTACGGCATCGCGAGCCGCGATTCCGACATGCTCTACCAGCTCCTCATGACGGTGGCTGGCGTCGAGGCGGCCATGATCATCCGGCAGGAAACCTCGACCGATTGCACGGTGGGGCTTCGCTCACGGGATTTCGTCGACGTCGGGTCCATCGCGGCGCGCTTCGGCGGCGGCGGGCACCGGCTCGCGGCCGGGCTCGCGATAGGCGGACGCATCGAGAGCGTGCGGGAACGCCTGCTCGAGGCCTTCGCGGGAGCCTTCTCGCAGGACCGCGCCGACCTGCCCTGAGTTCTGGTCCCGGGGTTTCCGCCACCGGCGTTCCAAATCCGCGGCAGGGTTGGCACGGTTGGTGCATTTTACATGGCAAACCTTTTCAACAAGGAGTTGCCATGGAAAAGTCGAGCCAATTGCACCTGGCGGCGCTGCGCGCCGTTTCCGGCGAGCAGGACTTGAGGACCGCCCTCGAGCTCATAGCCCGGGAGCTCTACCGCGATCCGAGGCGTTACGGACTTTCCGGGGAAGATGACGTCGGCGAAATTTTCTGCCGCTACGGGGAACGTTTGGCGCGGCTGGTGACGCGCTTCGAGGACAGGGGCGTTCCCTTCGAGGCTTACCTCCGCTCGGCGACGCGCTACTTCGCGCTCAGCTTAAGGCGTCGCGGCGCGCGATCCGCCGATTTCGAGGCCATCGGTGAGACCGAAGCGGGATTCACCCTCGAGTCGCTCGATTCCGACGCGTCGAACGGGACTGAGGTCTGGATGTGTGCCGAGCGCCCACCCTCCGGGGGGCGCGTCGCCGCCATAAGGCCGACACGTTCGAACCGTTCGCTCGCGACGCGCGCCGGCTATCTCTGCCTGAAATGCGCGCCTTGGCTCGACGATGCCCGCATCGAGCGCTACGCCCGTCGCTCGGGCATGAGCGTCGACCTGCTGGCGGCGGCCGTGCTGGCCGCCCGCTCCTGCGGCGACCGCGCCCGCGCGCGCCTCGAGCGGCGAGCCCGCCTCCGGGACGCGTCCTGGGCCCGATACTCCTGCCTCGAACGACGCTTCCTGCGCGAGGAGGATCCGACGCGGAGGCTCATGCTCTCCGAGCGCCTCGCCCGGGAGCGGGAGCGTTTCGAGAAGGCCCTCGCCCTGGTGCGGTCGACGAGGACGCAGCTTCCGAATCGTCACGTCGCGACCCTGCTCGGGGTGCCCAAGGGAACGGTCGACGCCGGGATCGCGCGGGTGAAGCGCGCGGCACCGGGACTTCCCGAGGACGGAGCCTTCCCGCTAGAATCCGGATCATGATCGTCTACCTTGCCACCAACAATCCGCATAAAGCCGAGGAGCTCGCGCCCCTCCTCCCCGGCGTCGAGCTTCGCCTGCCCCGCGACGCGGGCATCGAGTTCGATCCCGAGGAGGACGGCGCGGATTTTCTAGCCAACTCCCTCATCAAGGCGCGGGTTCTCCACGCCCTCGTCCGCGCGCCCGTGCTCGCCGACGATTCCGGCCTTTGCGTCGACGCGCTCGGTGGCGAGCCCGGCATCCGCTCGGCCCGCTACGGCCAGGTGGAGGGCGGACCGAAGCTCGAGGCGGCCGACCGCAACCGCCTGCTTCTCGAAGCCGTCCGCGGCGCAGCGGACCGCGCCTGCCGCTTCGTGTGCTGCCTCACGCTCGTGCGGTCCGACGACCGGTTTTTCGCGGTCCAGGAAACCTGCGAAGGGGTCCTGCTCGAAGCCCCCCGCGGTTCCGGCGGCTTCGGCTACGACCCCATCGTCTACCTGCCGGAGCTCGGGCGCTCGGTCGCAGAGCTTACGATGGAGGAGAAGTCGCGCGTCTCCCACCGCGGCCGCGCCGCCAGGCGCATGGCCGCCCTCCTCGTCGACCTGATCGCCGCCCCGTAGGAAAATGAATCACGGAGGCACGGAGTTTGGGAGGGATGAAGGAGAAGGATGAGCAAGGGCCAGTTCCTTGCCATGACCTCCGTTCCTCCCTCATCACTCCGTGTCTCCGTGTCTCCGTGTCTCCGTGGTCTGACTTCTCTTGTTATTCTTCTTTATAGTATTCTTTTCTGTGTCTCTGTGGTTCAAATTATCTGTATTGCCCTACTCTGCAGCCTTCAGCCGCCCCAGAAGGGCGTCGGCCCGGGCGCGCCAGCGTTCCATGTCGGCCCGGGACTGCTTGACGAACGAGTTGGACTCTGGCGAGCCGAGCACGGCGCGCATCTCCTCCTCGCCGCGGAACGTCGCCTTCCGGAA
>JAKLEE010000094.1 GCA_022703215.1 Spirochaetota bacterium
TTCCAGGAGGATGCCAAGTACGCGCTGGCCTTCAGCTCGATGGGCCAGATGGGCTACATCCTGGCGGCGCTGGCCATGCGCGACCAGATGGGCTGGACCACGGCGCTCTACCTCGCGGCCACCCACTTCCTCTACAAGGGCATGATGTGGCTCTCGGTAGCTGGCGCGTCCTTGCGCACCGGGACCCGGACCATGTACCTGATGGGCGGCCTCATCAAGCGCATGCCGCTCAGCTTCGTGTCCTTCCTCGTGGGCATCATCGCGCTCTCGGGCGTGCCCCCGCTCACGGGCTTCGGCGGCAAGTGGCTCCTCTACCACTCGCTCATCGCCAAGGGCTGGTACTTCGAGGCGGCGGCCAGCTTCCTCGCCTCCGGCATCGCCTTCCTCTACCTCTACCGGATGATCCACTCGATCTTCCTCGGGCAGCCGAAGGACGAGCACCGGACGGTCAAGGAAGCGCCGTTCTGGCTCATCGTGCCGCAGCTCCTCCTGCTCGGGGCCGTCATCGTCTTCTCGGTCTTCCCGAGGCTCATCCTCGACCCGATCATGGCGCTCGTCGGCGCGCGGTACCCGGCCGCGGGTTTCGCCTTCGAGGGACAGACCCTCGTCTCCTCGCTCGGCTACTGGAACGGCCTCCTCACCATCATCGTGGTGGTCGTGGTATTCGTCCTGTGCCTGGTCTGGATGGTCGCGAACCTCCGGAAGCCGCGGCTCGTGAAGCAGTTCAACATCGTCTTCGCGGCCGAGCGGCCGTTCCGGCCCGAGACCACGCACTTCGCCTTCGACTTCTTCGCCCCGTACCGGCGCGCGCTCGGCTTCCTGGTGCGCGGCCGCTCCGAGAGAGCCTGGACCGCCGTCGCGGGCCTCGCGACGAGCGTCGCGGGCGCGATCCGCCGGCTCTACTCAGGCAACGGCCAGACCTACGCGCTGCACGTGGTGCTCTACGTCGGCATACTCTATCTCTTCCTGGGGGTCCGCTGATGGAACCGAGCATTCCCCTCCGCATCGCGTACGCCTTCGTGTCGCTCGCCGTCATCACGGTGTACGGCCTGCTCCTGATCGGGAGCATGGCCCGGATCAGCGCGAAGGTGCAGGGACGCGTGGGCCAGCCCGTGTGGCAGCCCTTCATCGACATCATCAAGTCGTCGGGCAAGCGCAACTCGATCTCGCACGGCATCATGTTCTGGCTCGGGCCCGTCTTCCGGCTCGCGGGCGGCGTCGGCACCTACATGTTCGTGCCGGCGGTGCTAGGCTCGGTGGTGTTCCAAAACTTCTCGATGTCGGGCGACCTCCTTCTCGTCATGTACTTCATCTTCTTCGGCCAGCTCGGCATGGCGCTCGGCGCCTCCGAGGGCGGCCACCCGTACAGCGCCATAGGCGTCAGCCGGGGACTGGCGCAGATGACGGCCTTCGAGGTGCCCTTCGCCCTCTCCATCATCTCCATCGCCGTGCAGTACGGGACGCTCGACATCACGAAGATCGTCATGGCGCAGCAGGGCGGCTGGCAGCACTGGACCCTGTTCACCAACCCCCTCGCGGTGGTGGCGGCGATGATCGCCTTCCTCGGCATGTCGATGCACAACCCCTTCTCGGTGGTCATCGCGCCGCAGGAGATCCCGATCGGCCCGCCCACGGAGTACCAGTCGAACCTGCTCGGCATGCTGCAGACCAACCGCGCCGTCTTCAACGGCGCCAAGCTGGTCCTGTACATGAACCTGTTCTTCGGGGGCGCGACCAACGTGCCCGTGATGGTGGTGAAGACCTTCCTCATCTACTTCATCAACATCTTCGTCGGGCAGGCCTTCCCGCGCTTCCGGGTCGACCAGTCGATCCGCTTCTTCCTCGGCGTGCCGACCCTGATCGGCATCGCCGCGGTCGTCTTCATCGCGTTCTAGGAGCCACGACATGAGCGACATGAAATTCACGCGGGCCTTGGCGGACCCCGACCACGCGCTGAAGCCGGCCGGCAGGCCGGGTCCCCTCGGCAAGCCCCTGGTGCTCGCGAACGACGGCCTGCCCGAGGAGGAGAAGGCCTGGTTCTGCGACGCGTACCCGACCGCCTCCGGCCCCTACAAGGGCATACTCGAGAACTTCCTCAACTGGGCCCGCTCGAAGAGCCTCTGGATACTCGGCTTCGGCACGGGCTGCGGCGCCATCGAGCTACGGCCCCTCATGACCAGCCGCTTCGACATGTACCGCTTCGGCATCCAGCCGCGGCCCACGCCCCGCCAGTCCTCGGTCTTCGTCATCGGCGGCTACGCCTCGGTCAAAACCCTGAAGCGCATCGTCCGCTCCTACGAGCAGATGATGGGCCCGAAGTTCGTGGTGGCCCTGGGCTCGTGCACCATCAACGGCGGCATGTACTGGGACAGCTACAACACCATCAACGCCATCGAGCACTACATCCCGGTGGACGTGTACATAGCCGGCTGCATGCCGCGCCCCGAGGCGCTGCTCGCCGGCTTCAAGGAGCTCCAGCGGAAGATCCGCCGCGGAGAATGCGAGGGCGCGGTCAAGTACGCGGAGAACTTCGAATGGTACAAGGCGAACCAGAAGAAGGTCATCCACGACTGGAACATGCCGGACTACAACTACTAGGAGCGGACGCGATGCGAACCATTCCTGCCGATATCGCCGAGCGCTTCGAGGTCGGCCCCCTCGTCGAGAAGCGGGCGGACCTCTCCACGCTCGACGTCGACTCCAAGGACGTGCCCGAGCTGCTCGCGCGCCTCCGCGACCGCCACGGCTACCGCCACCTCTCGTTCGCCACGGCGACCGACCTGTTCGAGGAGGGCGTCTTCGTCCTCACCTACATGCTGCACAACCATGAGGAGCGCCACTCCCTCGGCGTGAAGTGCCGCATCGGCCGCGAGAACGCGACCATGGAGTCCTGCCACCTGCTCTGGGAGCAGATGTGGACCTACCAGCGCGAGATGAAGGAGCTCTTCGGCATCGACTTCCCCGGCAGCCCGCGCGTCGACGAAAGCTTCGTGCTCGAGGGCTGGATCGACATCCCGCCGATGCGCCGCGAGTTCGACACCCGGGAATACAGCGAGCGGACCTTCCCGACCCGCCCGGGCCGTTCCACCAAGGACCCCGCTACCCACATGAAAGAGAAACTCTACCCGGAGGCCCTCTGATGTTCGAAGGCGTCAAGGGATTCTTCCCGCCCCCCTACGACCCGAAGGAGCCGGTGGACTTCTCTTCCGGCAAGTTCCTCAAGATGTGGCAGGGGCCCCAGCACCCCGGCATCACGGGCAACATGTCGCTCGAGCTGGCCATCGCGGGCGACACCGTCTACGACTGCAAGACCCACGTGGGCTACCTGCACCGCGGCTTCGAGAAGCTCATGGAGCGCCGGCTCTGGATGCAGAACTTCCCCCTCGTCTGCCGCATCGCGGTGCCCGAGCCGGACTTCAACGAGTACTGCTACGCTCAGGCCATCGAGGAGCTCGCGGGCGTCGAGGTGCCGGAGAAGGCCAAGTGGCTCCGCAACCTCACGCTCGAGATGATCCGGCTCGCCAGCTACCTCATGTGGATCGGCGGCCAGGCCGGCGCCTTCGGGCACGGCACCATCATCCAGTGGTCGGCCACCATGCGCGACTACGTCCTCGACCTCTTCGAGGAGCTCTCCGGCGGCCGCATCTACCACATGTACATCATCCCCGGCGGCGTGCGCTCCGACCTGCCCGAGGGCTGGACGGCCCACGCCCTCGAGGTCATGGAAACCATCGAGAAGAACCTCGACGACATCGAGCTCGTCATGTTCCACAACGCGGTGTTCAAGATGCGCGCGAAGGGGCTCGGCGTCATCCCGAAGGACTGGATCGACCGCTACGGCATCACGGGCCCGAACGCCCGCGCCGCCGGCTTCCGCCGCGACCTGCGCAAGGACCAGCCCTACCTCGTGTACGACAAGCTCGACTTCGACTACGTCACGGCCGAAGGCTCCGACGCCTACGACCGCGCTCTGGTCCGCCTCGGCGAGATGTACCAGGCCATAGACCTGATCCGCCAGATGCTCGCGCGAATGCCCTCGGGCGGCGAGTTCAAGACGGCCTTGCCGAACCCGCTCCACTGGAAGATTCCCGCGGGCGAGACCTACGTGAAGAGCGAGTGCACCCGCGGAGAATACGGCTTCTACGTCGTGTCCGACGGCTCCGACAAGCCGCGACGCGTCGTCGTGCGCGGCCCGAGCTACACGCACGCGGTGTCGGTCATGGAGACCCTGGTGAAGGGCCAGAACATCGCCGACGTGGCCGGCCTCATGGTCAGCCTCCACACCTATCCGCCCGAGATCGAGAGGTAGCGCGCTATGGACGTCAAGGATTTCATTGCCCCGTTCGCGGTCTGGAAGCGCGCGTTCGAAAAGCCCTTCACCGTGAAGAAGCCGATCGACGAGCGCCCCGGCGCCCCGCGCTACCGCGGCTTCCACAAGAACGACGCCGAGGCTTGCGTCGGCTGCGGCAGCTGCGAGGCCATCTGCCAGAACGCCGCCATCGACCTCGTGGAGGTCGCGGGCCGCTCGCCGTCCGCGGGCGACTCGGGGCTCCGGCCCCGCATCGACTACGGCCGCTGCTGCTGGTGCGCGCTCTGCGTCGACATCTGCCCCTCGGGCTCGCTCACCATGAGCAACGAGTACGTCTGGATCGATTCCGACCCGGAGGCCTTCCGCTTCGTGCCGGGCGTCGACAAAAAGCCCTGGGACCACGCCGAGCTCGGCTACAAACGCGCCGAGGGCTACTCCATCCTCGACAGGGAGCGTGTGGAAATGCCCGAGCTCCCACACGCCGAGGGCGTCGCGAGCTTCCGCGAGCTCGTGAAGGGCTACTCGCGCGAGCTCGCCGAGAGGGAAGCCGACCGCTGCGTCGAGTGCGGCCTCTGCGTCGCGTCCTGCCCCGCGCACATGGACATACCCGGCTACATCCGAGCGGTCCGCGAGGGGAAGATCGACGAAGGCTTGCGCCTCCTCTACGAGACCAACCCCTTCCCCGAGGCCTGCGGCCGCGTCTGCACCCACGTCTGCGAGGAAGCCTGCTCCATCGGCGTCCAGGGCGATCCGCTCGCCATCCGCTGGCTCAAGCGCTACATCGCCGACCAGGTGGAGCTCTCCGATTACGCGAAGGAGCTGCCCCGCAAGGACGCGCCCACGGGCAAGAAAGTGGCGGTCATCGGCGCGGGCCCCGGAGGACTCGCCGCGGCCTACTACCTGGCCATGGCCGGCCACGAGGTGCGCGTGCTCGAAGCCGCGCCCAAGGCGGGCGGCATGCTCCGCTACGGCATCCCCGAGTACCGCCTGCCCTACGAGGCGCTCGACAAGGACATAGGCTACATCGAAAGCCTCGGCGTCACGGTCGAGACTTCCGTCGCCGTGGGCAAGGATTTCGATTACGCGAAGCTGAAGCGCGAGCACGACGCGGTCTACGTCTCCACGGGCCTGCCCGCGGCGTACAAGCTCGACGTGAGCGGCGACGACCTGCCTTGCGTGCGCGACGGCGTCGAGGTGCTAGCGCAGGTCACCCGCGGCGAGGACCCGAAGCTGGGGAAGAAGGTGGCGGTGGTCGGCGGCGGCAACGTCGCCATGGACTGCGCCCGCACCGCGCGGCGTCTCGGCGCCGAGGTGGACATCCTCTACCGGCGCCGCGAGGTCGACATGCCCGCCGACCCCGAGGAGATCGTCGAGTCGAAGGCCGAGGGCGTGAACATCGTCGTGCAAGCCATCCCGACGGGCGTCAAGCTCGGTCCGGGCGGCTCGGCGCTCGTCTCGTGGGGCCAGGCCCGCATGGTCGACCAGGGACCGGGCAAGCGCCCGCTCCCCGAACTCATGAGCGAAACCGTCCGCGAGGTACGCTACGACACCATCGTGGCCGCCATCGGCCAGGGACCGGATCTTTCGTTCATCGGCGCCGACGCCGCGGACGGCCTCGAGATCAAGCGCTACAAGCCGGTCGTCGACGCGACGGGCCGCACGGGCGATCCGAAGGTCTGGGCCGGCGGCGACCTCGTCAACGAAAAGAAGGACGCCATCAGCGCCATCGCGGACGGCCACCGCGCCGCCCTGGCCATCGACCGCGCGCTGCGGAAGGGAGCGTGAGCATGGATTTCCGGAGTTTCACCGAGGCCGTCGACTTCGCCATAGGCCGCGAGCGCGAAGCGATCCGCTTCTATCAGAACCTGCTCGGGCGCTCGGACTTCGCCGCGCAGCGGGGCATGCTCGCCGAGCTCGCCGCCATGGAGGAGGGGCACGCGCGCGCCCTCGAGGCGCTCAAGGCGAAAGGCGCGCCCACCTGGAACCCGGCCTTCGCCTCCCGCGCCGACTTCTCGGACCTGGTCGAGGACAAGGCGCTCGGCCCCAACCCGGGCTACCAGGACGTGCTGCGCGCGGGCATCCGCAAGGAGGACCGCTCGGAGCGCCTCTACAAGGCCTTCGCGGAGGCCGCGGGTTCGGGCGCCCTCGCCGAGGCCTTCGAGCGGCTCGCCGCCGAGGAGTCGCGCCACCGCGCCCGCTTCGAGGAGCTCTACGCCACCGACATCGCCCGGGACAACTAGTCAAAGAAGACCACGGAGGCACGGAGGGAAGAGGGAGTAGGGAGGAAAGTTGTGGGGAAGGAGTCGACTATCCCACCTTTTACCTCGACCTTTTCTCGCTCCCTCTTTTCTCCCCAGCTCCGTGCCTCCGTGGTTCTCATTGGGAAGGCTCTGCCGTGCCGCCGTGGTTCGCCTATTCGTGGGGCGGGGCAGGCGGGCGGCGGCGGTTTGACACCCTCGGGGGCTTCTGCTAGATTGGAGCGACACATGAAGGAGCTCAGGGGCATTCCCGCTTCGCCGGGCATAGCCGTCGCTCCGGCCTTCGTCCTCGTCGACGACGCGGACGGCTCGGTGCCGGACTACGGCATCCGGGAGGAGGATGTCGCCGACGAATGGCGACGGCTCCTCGCGGCGTTCGAACGCGCCCGGACCGAAATCATCGAGCTCCGCGACAAGGCCCGCGAGGAAATGGGCGAGGAGAAGGGTGCGATCTTCGACACCCATCTCCTCATGATGGACGACCCCGACGTCATCGACAAGCTCGAGGCCTCGCTCAAGGACACGCTCCGCAACGTCGAGCAGGTGATACTCCAGGTCGAGCGCGACCTGGTGGAAAAGCTCGGCCGCCTCGACGAGGCGATGTTCCGCGAGCGCGCCGCCGACATCCGCGACGTCGTGAGCCGCGTGCTCGGCCATCTGCTCCAGAAGGAACGCTTCCGCCTCGGCGACCTCGTCGAGCCCTGCGTGATAGTGGCGCGCGACGTCTTGCCCTCCGACCTCATGACCATGAACCGCGCGGCCGTCAAGGCCATCGTGCTCGAGGCCGGCGGCAAGACCAGCCACTCGGCCATCCTGGCGCGCGCCTTCGAGATACCCGCCGTGCTCGGCCTCGGCTCGGCCGCCCGCGAGATCCGCTCCGGCACGAAGCTCGCCGTGGACGGCTTCTCCGGCGTCGTGACCGTCAGCCCGGACGAAAGCTCCGTCACGGCCTTCCTGAGCAAGGGCGCGCGCTTCGCCGCCCGCGAACGCGACCTCCTGGCCGTCGCCTTCCTGCCCGCCGAGACCCCCGACGGCCGCCGCGTCCTCGTCAAGGCCAACATCGAGGTGCCGGACGAGGCCGAGGGCGCCCTCAAGCACGGCGCCGACGGCGTGGGCCTGTTCCGCTCCGAATTCCTCTTCCTCGGGCGCGCGGGCGGCCCGCCCGACGAGGACGAGCAATACGCCGCCTACCGGCGCGTGGTCGAGACCATGGCCGGCAAGCCGGTCACCATTCGCACCCTCGACATCGGCGGCGACAAGGCCCTGCCTGAGCTGGCGGAGCTCGAGGAGCGCAATCCGCTGCTCGGCTGGCGCGCCATACGGTTCTGCCTCTCCCGCAAGGACATCTTCCACGCCCAGCTCCGCGCCATCCTGCGCGCTTCCGTCCACGGCGAGGTCCGCGTCATGTTCCCCATGATCTCGGGCGCCGCCGAGCTGGACGAGGCCCTCGACGCCCTCGGCGAGGCGAAGGACGAGCTCAAGGCCCTCGGGCGGCCCTTCGACCCGGAGGTGAAGGTCGGCATCATGATCGAGGTGCCGAGCGCCGCAATGACCGCCGACATCCTGGCGCGCCACTCGGCCTTCTTCTCGATCGGCACCAACGACCTCATCCAGTACTCCGTGGCGGTCGACCGCGGCAACGAGCGCGTGGCCTACCTGCACCAGCCCTTCCATCCTGCGGTACTGAGGCTCGTCCGTTTCACCATCGAGTCGGCCCATGCCGCGGGTATTCCCGCCGGCATGTGCGGCGAGATGGCCTCCGACCCCTACGCCGCGGCCCTCCTCCTCGGCCTCGGCCTCGACGAGTTCAGCATGTCGAGCGTGAGCATCCCCGAGGTCCGCAGGCTGATCCGCTCCATATCCATGGAGCGCGCGCGCGCACTCGCCGTGGAGGCGCTCTCGCTCGGCTCGCCCCTGGAGATCGACCGCCTGCTTCGCGAGCGGCTCGATCCCGAGGTCGGCGTCCTCCTTCGCTGACAAGGAACAGGTCCGCCATCACGGCGGATTTCGCGAAATACCCGGAGAAAAAGAGAACATGAAGAAGTCCCGAAGCGCCCCGAGCGAAAGCGCCGTCGAAACGGCGGAGGATGCCGTGCCCGCCGTCCGCACCGCCTGGCGCAACCTGCCCGTGGTGGCCGTTGTCGGCCGCCCCAACGTGGGCAAGTCGACCCTGTTCAACCGCCTGCTCCGCAAGCGCAAGGCCATCGTCGACCCGACCCCCGGCGTCACCCGCGACCCCATCGAGTCGACCTGCATGCTCCGCTCGATCGAGAAGCCGATCACCCTGGTGGACACCGGCGGCTACAAGCTGGATCGCGAGGTGCTCGACGACCAGGTGGTGGCCAAGAGCCTCTCGTGGCTCGAGAAAGCCGACCTCATCCTCTTCCTGGTCGACGTCGCGAAGATGGCGCCCGAGGACGAAGAATTCGCCGCCGTGCTCCGACGCCACGCCGAAAAGGTGGTGCTGGTCGGCAACAAGGCGGATTCGCCCGAGCGCGACCCCTGGATCTTCGAGTACGCGCGTTTCGGCTTTTCCGGCATGGTGGCCGTCAGCGCCGAGCACGGCCGCGGCCTCGACGAGCTCGAAGCCCTGCTGCTGGCCCGCCTCGACTTCTCGAAGGCCGAGGAGTATCCCGACGAGCACGACGACGTCCGC
>JAKLEE010000095.1 GCA_022703215.1 Spirochaetota bacterium
GATGACCGCCCCGACGGCGGCCACCGTTCCCAGGCTGGCTCCGGCGATCGGCAGGCCGTAGGGCAAGAACCAGCCGATACCGCGCCCGTCCAACACGTCGATCAGGAACAGGAAGAGCAGCAACGCAGGAGCCAGCACCGAGAAGACCAGCCAGGGCTTTCCGTACAGGATCAAGGGCATGGCGCTCACCAGCCAGGCGAACCCCACCGAGACCAGGGCATACAACGACCACCCCAGCCTTTGGTTGACGACCAGGTCAACGAGGAGTATCACCGCGCCCGCGAGTCCGAAGGCGAGTGAGAGCAACTCGACCGCGATGCGACGCCGCTCGGTAGCCGTCAGATTGTAGCGGTCCTCGGGGTCGATGATCCGGTCCGGGTACGCCGCGTGTGGCCGCGCCGCTTCCTCGCACTCCACCGACCTATGGATGGAAGCCTTGCACAAGGGGCAGGCATCGACGCCGGCGTCGACCTCCACCCCGCATTCGCTGCAATAGGGCATGCTTATCCTTCCTTTCTCTCGTCGCGCGACGAGATGTTCGACTCGATCTTGACGTGGAGTCCGGCCTTGACCAGGCGGCGGAAAAAAATCCGCTCGAGGTCGGTCTCCACGATGTTGCTGCCGAAACTGATCGCCGCGACGTCTCCATGGCTGACCATCGCGGCCGTGGTTTTCATGAACGGGCTCGGCGTCACCAGCACCTCGACCTTGCGGACTCTCGAGGCGATCGGTTCGGGGATGCCGGCGGATCCCAGATTCGTGAGGAGCCCCGAGAACAGCGACTCGCCGAACGCGCTGTAGAGCATCCGCATGAAGGCGTTCTTGAGCGGTAACGGAAGAGCCCGGATGAATATGCTCCGGGCGGCCTGCACGTTCCGCGTGATGGTCTTGAGCAGCTCCTTGGGCCTGAGCTGGAGGGCCATCGAATGCTTGACCGTGTGCAGGATTTCCTCGAACTTCCAGTGCCCGAGCCGGGTGTCGACAAAGGGCATCATGAAGAGGCTGAAATTGCGCATCGTGTTCGTCGGGAAGATCTTCCGCATGTTGGCCGGTATCTCGAACTTGATGGGCCTCCGCCGCCGCCGGTTCCGCTGGGTCGGATCCGCGTCCTGGATGTCCTGCAGCGCCGCGACGTAATGGGCCGAGAGGTACTCGGTCGCGGAAGCGCCGTGCTTCCGCGAGATCTCGAGCAGCTCCTTGACCGAGAGGCAGCCGGTTATGATGCGGTTGGTACGCACCGGCAGATGCGTTCCGGGAATGTGGTACGCCCTCACTTCGTGCGGCGGCGGGGGATAGCCCGGCATGCTATACTTCGCGAAAGCGTCCTCCCATTCGTCCGCGGCCGGCTCCGATTCCGGATCGAGCACGCCGTCGACATAGGCGACTGCCTCTCCTTGCAGGCGGAAGTATTCGCCGAGCAGGGTCTTGAGGAGGATCAGGCCGCCGGAGCCGTCGGTGATGATGTGGCAGACCTCGAGCGCGACGCGGTCATGATAGGCCCTGACGCGGTAGAGGTGGACGCCGCGCCTGCCGATGCCCGGCTTCTGCATGGGATAGCGGGAATCCGCGATGGGACCGTGCGGTTCGGGGTTCCTCTCCAGATAGTACCAGAAGAGTCCGCGTCGGAGCTCGACATGGTAGTGCGGAAAGCGCTTCGCGATGTTCGCCATGGCCTTGGAGAGGATTTCGACATTGACCGGTTTGTCGAGGGTGGCCTGCAGGCGGAAGAACACGGTTATGCGGTCGGAGATGACGGCCGGATAGATGATGGCCGCGTGGTCGAGGGCGAACCACGGAGGCATGGGGCCGCTTCTGGGTTTCTCTGCAATATCCATGGTTCCTTAGATGATACTGCATCCGCGACAGGTGCAACAGGCCGGGCGGATAAGGCGAAATCCCGCGCGAAAGCGTATACTTCGATGTCCGAACAGCCATGAAATCCGGGAGAGCGCATGCCTTTCGACCGTAGCGTATTCACCCTGCTCGTCCTCCTGTTCGGAGCGCTCTACCTTCTGCTTTGGAGAAGGCGCCGCTCCGACAGGACTTCACCCCGGGTGGATCCCTTCTTCGCCTTCCTGATCGCGGCGGAGCGAGCAACCAGTTCCTGGCGCCGGAAGGACGTCTCGGTGGCCTGGAAGCGCCGGGAAACCGAGCTGGCCACGCGGCTCGTCATTCCCTTCTACCCCCGGGACATCGACACGAGGGACCTGGTCGCGAAAGCCCGCGGTCGAAGGATTCCGGTCCGACGCTACCTGCCGCCCGGCTCGGGTCGCCGGCCGGTCATCGTGTATTTCCACGGAGGCGGCTGGGTGACGGGTTCGATCGAAACCCATGACGGCCTGTGCCGCGGACTCGCGGCATCCTCAGCCTGCGCGGTAATTTCCGTGGAATACTCGCTGGCCCCTGAAGCGCGCTTCCCGACGCCCATCCAGGAAGGCACCGCGGTGCTCGAGTGGCTGGCCGAAAAAGGCGCGAGCCCGGAGCTGGACGCATCTCGGGTCGTACTGGCCGGCGACTCGGCCGGCGCTGCCATCGCAGCCGCCCTCTGCATACACCTTCGCGACCTCCGCTACGCCCGCCTGCCGCCGATCTCCGGCCAGGTGCTCTTCGTGCCGGCTACCGACCTCTCGCGCTTCGACACGGAGTCGTACCGGAAATTCGGCGAAGGCTACATGCTGACCGAACGCGACATCCGCTGGTTCCGGGACCAGTACCTGCGGGACCTTTCCGACGCCTACGATCCCTTGGCGTCGCCGCTCAGGGCCGCGTCGCTCGCGGGGCTCCCTCCGGCCTTCATAGCCAGCGCGGGCCTCGATCCGCTTTCATCCGACGGCGAACAGTACGCCAAACGCCTCAAGGAAGCCGGCGTTCCCGTCGAATTCATCAAGGTTCCCGGCGTGGTCCACGCGTTCATCGGCGTCCCGACCCGCCCCGGGCGGGAAACGCTGGCTCGCGCGGGCGCCTGGATAGCGGCGACCCTGGGGCTCCCGTCCGCCCGGCGCAAGTCCGGACACGACCGTACGCAATCCCAGATTCCGCGCCTTTCACTGCGGTCACGCATCTCGAAGCGCGCGCGACGTTGACAATCGGCGCTGGCCCATCCCGGCCGCTCATGACACGGTGCGCCGACCGCAGCGCCGGAACCGAAGGAACACTATGCCGAACTTGATACGACCCGTGGACCGTCAGCTGCTCGCCCCCTTCCTCGACTACTGCTCCCGTTACGGCGCCCGGCACGACGAATCCTTCGTCCCGGGCGCAGGCTTCGAACCGGGAACGAACGAACCGGCCCATGTCCTGCTCGACGAAGCCGGCACCGTGTGCGGAGCGTCCGCCCTTCTCCTCGGCGCTTCCTGGGGGCGCTCCGGCCGCGGTCGATTCTCGATCATCCACGCCGGCGGCGATGAAGGCGGAACTATCCACGATTATCGGTCGCTCGTAGCGGCCGCGGCGCGCTCCGCCGAGGGGTGCGTGGCTGAGCTCTACCTCTTCCTGCCCGAAACGGCGGCCGCGAGCGTCGAAGCGCTCGAGTCGCTCGGCTTCGCGCGCGAGCGTATCGTCTACGGCATGGAAGCCCCGATCGACGGCGCCCTAGTCGCGACGCCACCGCAGGGCTGGCGCCTGGATCCGGTCGCCGCCGATGACGCCCACGCGATCGGGGAGTTCGCTACCGTCCGCAACCGCAATTTCAAGGAAGTCCTCGGCGCCCACGACGCGAGCACCGAAGATGTCCTGGAGATGCTGCGTTCGGACACGGCCCTTCCGGGCGGGCTCCTCCTGCTCCGGGACCGGAACGGCACGGCGCATGGAACCTTGTTTCTCGATCGTGACGATGACGAAGGCGTGCTCTTCGTCGGGGCCGTAACCGTGGATCGTGAAGTGCGGGGGCAGGGCTTGGGGCGGTTCCTCGTTCGTTCCGCGCTCACCTTCGGCGCCGAGCGGGGCTTCACGAAAGCCTTCCTGTCGGTCAACGCCCTCAATCGATCGGCCCTGTCCCTCTACGAGGGCGAAGGCTTCGTCCAGGAGCGCGCCATGGTCTGTCTGGCCGCCTCCGTCGACGCGCTCGCGTCGCTCGGATAAACTGGTCCTTGCGGGCCCCAAGGCCCGACGCGCGGAGGTTCGCGATGGAAGAACGCATTTTCGTGGACAAGTCCCCGGTCCCCGACGCCGCCCTCGTCCGCGAGCGCCTCGGCAAGGCCGCGCCCTGGTTCGAGCGGTTTGTGGAATTCGCCGAGGCGGATGGCTGGAAAGGATCGTGGAAGTATCACAACAAGCGCTACGGCTGGACCTGGAAGGCCGAGCGGAAAAAGGAATCGCTGTACTGGATGGCGCCGGCGGTCGGCGGCGTGGTGTTCGGCCTTTCGCTCCGCAAGAGCGAGAAAGAGGCGGTTCTGGGCGGCGATTTCCCGGAAACCGTGCGTAAGCCCGTCCGTATCGCGAAGGAGTTCCCGGAAGGGTACGCCGCCCAGTGGTTCGTGCATGACGGCCGCAGCTTCGATGACGCATTCACCGTAGCCCGGCTCGTGGCGGGAATGAGATGATCGCCCGCTACGCGCCGGTCTCGCCCGCGCGGCTCGCTGAGCTCGCGGCCGACGACGCGGCGCTCGCGCGCTTCCTCGAACTCGCCGAGGACGACGACGCGCTCGCACTGGACGCCGACAAGTCCTGGCACGGCATACACTACCTGCTGTGCGGCTCGCCCTGGGACGGCCAAGGCCCGTTCCATGACCTCGCCTTCGGCGGCGAAAGCCTGGGCGATGAGGACTGGGGCTACGGCCCGGCGCGCGTCCTCGCTCCCGAAGCGGTTGCGTCGATCCGGACCGCCCTGGATACGATTTCTTTTACGGCGCTCCGCGGCCGTTTCGAGACGGAGGTCCTCGGGAACCGGGAAATCCTTCCCGGTTTCGAGGACGCTTCGGATTTCGACTACCTCGAGTACCACTTCGAGCGGATCAAGGCCTGGTTCGCGAAGACCGCGGACTCAGGCGCGGCGATGCTCGCCTGGATATCCTGAACCGTCTCGAAGCGACCGGCCAGGTTTCTCGACGCCAGGGCCTCATTTGAAGAAGACTACGCCGCCCTCCGGTTTCTCATGCCGCTCGATCTCCCGGGTCCAGAACGTGCGCTCGTCCTTCTCGATCTCGAGGGTTTCATGCTTCTTGATGAAACGCCTGAATACCTGGTGCGTATCAGTGTGGAAGTGGATCACGCGGCCGAGATCTCCGCCGAGGTCGGCGGAGATCAGGTCGATACCCTCCGTGCTCAGGAATTCCCTGATGAAGCGGCCGTTGACGTCGCCGACGCACTCGAAATTGTCGGAGCCGAGCGTCTCGATGATGTTGCCGGCGCCGAACGCCTTGGCCTTGATGCGCGGCTTCTCGGCCCCGAGCTTGATCATGTCGTTGATCAGGAGCTCCATCGCGTGGATGCCGTAGCGCCCCGCTTCGGTGACACTGAGCGGCATCGATTTCGCATAGCGCTTGTTCGCCAGCAGGAAATGGTTCATCCCGGCCACCCCGGCCTTCTCGTCATACAGGCAAGCGGCCACGCACGATCCGAGGAGGGTCTGCAGGATGGCCTTTCCCTGGACGACCCGATGCTCGCCGGGGTGGAGGATGATGCGTTGTTCCAGGGGCGGAGCCGTGTATGCCATGGCGCGTTTGTCCGTCATTCTCCCGGTCCGGCGGCATCCTCGATGCGCGCGACCACGGCATCGTCAAGCTGTGGAAGCAGGTCAAGCGCCTTCAGGTTTTCGGCCACCTGTTCGGGCCGGCTCGCCCCGGTGATCACGGAGCTGACGCGCGGATTCCGGGCGACCCAGGCCAGCGCCAGGCGGGCGAGCGGCACGCCGAGATCCTTGGCGATGCCCTCCAGCTTGCGCACGGCGTCGATTCGCGCATGGGTGAGGGTCGCTTCCTTGAGCCACTCGTAACCCTTCAGCGAAAGCCGGCTGCCTTCGGGGATGCCCTTGAGATACTTGCCGGTCAGGACGCCCGACGCGAGCGGGCTCCAGGTCGTAAGCCCCAGGCCGATCGAGTCGTAGAGCCGCGAATACTCCTTCTCGACCCGGTTGCGGACGAAAAGGTTGTATTGCGGCTGCTCCATCTGGGGCTTCCGGAGCTTGCAGCGGTCCGCGACATCCCAGGCCTCGCGGATCTGCTCGGCGCTCCACTCGCTGGTTCCCCAGTACATGGCCCGCCCCGAGGCGACGATGTCGGACATGGCCCAGACCGTCTCCTCTATGGGCGTGTCCGGATCGGGCCTGTGGCAGTACAGCAGGTCGACGTAATCCATGCCGAGCCGCTTGAGGGAGCCGTCGATGCCCTCGAGCAGTCGCTTGCGGTTCAGCGTATTCTTCTCGTTGGGTCCGTCATGGAGGCCCCAGTAGATTTTCGTCGAGACGAGATAGGATCCGCGGCGCCAGCCGAGGCGCTTGAGCGCGGCGCCCATGAGCTCTTCAGCCGCGCCCCCGGCGTAGGCCTCGGCGTTGTCGAAAAAGTTGACGCCCGCGTCGTAGGCGATGCGCAGGCTCGTCTCCGCCGCGTCCATGTCCACCTGCTTGCCGTAGGTCACCCAGGAGCCGAGGGAAAAGACGCTCGTGCGGATACCCGCCGAACCCAGACGCCTGTACTGCATGTCCATAGTTTCCTCCATCGTAGAGCGCCGGCCGGCCTGGAAGGGGAGAAGCCTTGCTCAATCTTCCCGGGCGGCCTCGTCGAGGCGCCGCACTTTTTCCTGGATCTGGGCCGCAAGGCTCCGCATTTCCTGAACGACGATCTTGAAGCCACGTCCCGCCGCCCCGACCCGCGCGGCCTGAATGGATCCGTTCAGCGAAAGGACCATCATCCGCTCGGCTATGTCGGCGATTTCCGCGTCCATCGACGAGATGAACTCCTGCTCGCGCCGCCGGGCGGCGAGCCGGTCGAGTTCCTCGCGCACCACGATCTCCGCCATCTTCTGCACCGGCTTGACCATGGACGGATCGCCCGAGATGCCGATGCAGGCCACGCGGCGCTCGTTCCAGGTGATCACCCCGTTGTAGCCCGCTTTCGTTCCCGCCATGCCCGCGGCCATCTCGGGCGTCACCGCGATCTCGTCCACCTCTCCGGCCATGATGCGACGGGCTCCGTCATGGATGGTCCCGACACGGGCCGGATCGGTCGACGCGATGATGACCCCGCCCTGTCCCATCACGTTGACATTGTGACCCGTCGCCTCGCCGACCAACTGGACGACGCGCCGGGCGAGCTCCGCGTTCAGGTCATCTTCGTGTGCCATTGAAGCTCCATTTCACCTGACAAACATAATCTTGCCCCGAGACTTGTCAAGCGAACCCGGCAGGGCCCGGGGCCGCCACCCATAGACGGCTACCCGGTTCCTCGGCGCGGAGGCGACAAGCCCGGTTCCGACCCGATGCGGCAGCCAAGCCCGACATCCTTGCTTCCTGCCGATTAAATTACTACTTTTACCCGGAATGGAGGCAACGCCTCGGCGTCGCTCCGCCCCGACTGAATCGGGCCATCCCACAGGAGGTTCCCATGATATCGAAGAAAGTCACCGACCGGATCAATCTGCAGATCGAGCGCGAGATGGAATCCGCCTTCCTCTACCTCGAGATGGCCTCGCGCATGGTCAACGAGGGCTACGAGGGCTTCGCCAAGTGGCTGACCATCCAGTACCACGAGGAAATGTTCCATTCCATGAAGTTCGCGCGCTTCCTGCAGGACCGCGGCGCGTCCTTCGCCGTTCCCGCCATTTCGAAGCAGGAAGTCAAGGAAACCACCATCAAGGCGCTCTTCGAGCGCGTGCTCGCCCACGAGAAGAAGGTCACCGCGAGCATCAACGAGCTCTACGAACTGGCGCTCGCGGAAAAGGACTACCCCACCCAGGTACTGTGCCAGTGGTACATCGACGAGCAGGTGGAAGAGGAGAAGAACGCCGAAGAGATCCTCCGGAACCTCGCGCTGCTCGGCGACTCGAAGCAGGGCACCTTCATGCTCAACATCGAGCTCGGCAAGCGCAAGGCCTCGATCCCCCTCGATTTCACCGAAATCGGCGGAGAGGACTGATCCGATAATGCTTGTCCGGGGGAGAAGGGGCAGCCGCCCCTTCTCCCCCGGGCCCTCTCATCCCCGATTGTAAAGACGGCTCCGCCCCCCCTTCCCGCAGTCGCTTCCGGCCGCCATTGCGTCGCGACCGGTCCCCGGACTAGATTCATTTCGTGAAGAACACCATACGCAACGAACTGGCGGTCTGCGGCCGCGCCGCGGTCCACGCACTCGCCGAGCGCCACCCGGAGCGCATAGCCAGGCTCTATATCCACCGCGACCGGGCGCGTGAATTCGGCGAGCTCTGCTCGCGCATGGCCGCCGACAAGAAGCCCTACAACGTCGTCGCCGACACCGACCTCGAAAAGCTCTCGGACACGGTGCACCACCAGGGCGTCGTGGCCATGATCGAGCCTCCTCGCATCGAACCGGTGGACGCGAGGCTCGTCGAAGCTTGGGCGCGCGCGGGCGAGAAGGTCGTCGCGCTGGACGGCATCGGCAACGCGCTCAACCTCGGCGCCGTCGTACGCAGCATGGCCTTTTTCGGCATCCGCACCCTCGTGGTGTCCGACGACGACGCGGACGCCAAGCCCACCACGAGCGCCTACCGCGTGGCCCAGGGCGGCATGGAGCTGGTGCGCATCCACCGGACGCAGACCGCGGCGGCTTTCGCCCGCATCGCCGAAGGCAAGCTGCTCCGCGTGGGCGCCGACCACCGCGGCAAGATCGGGGCCGGCGAGCTTTTCGCCCAGCTGGGCGCGGGACAGGGCGTCGCGCTCTTCCTCGGCAACGAGGAGGAAGGCCTCTCCCCCGCCGTGCGCCAGCTGATGGACAAGCTCGTCTCGATACCCGGCTCAGGCGAGGTGGAAAGCCTCAACGTCGCCCAGGCCGCCACCGTGTTCTGCTGGGAACTGGCCGGGCGGAAGTCCGACGGGAATCGATAACTCTTTATACAGAAACACTCCCACCCCTTGACGCCGCCCATCAGGCGGCGCTTCACTGTGCCCCATCATCTCGAGAGGGCGCCTAGGGTTCCTCGCGGGAAGCGCGGTCCGGCCCGAGAGCCCCGGACCGTGGCTTCCGCGGCAGCGACCGAGCGGCGCCGGCGGGCGTAGCCCCGCGACACCCACGGGAAAAAAGCCCGAGGACG
>JAKLEE010000096.1 GCA_022703215.1 Spirochaetota bacterium
CAGAGCAGGTGGGTCCGCGCGGCCTTCGGGCCGCCGGGCTCGAGGGGCAGGGCGTCGAGGCAGCCCGCGAGTATCCAGGCGCGCGCGGCCTCGCGGTCGGGCCGGGTCCGCTCGAAGAAATCGATGGCGCCCCGGAAGGGCCCGCGCGCTGTGCGCGAAGCCACGACGGCCTCGGCGAACTCGCGCGGCGCCGAGCGGATCTGGGCAAAGCCGATGCGGAGCGCCGCGCCTTCCCCCGTCGGACCGGGTCGCTCGACCGTCCACCGGACCTCGCTCCGGTTCGCGTCCGGCGGCAGCAGCGCGAGCCCCAGGCGCCGGGCCTCGCCCGCATAGATGGAGGTGCCGTAGAAGCCGCCGCCGTTGTTGATGACCGACACGATGAATTCCGCCGGACGGTTCGCCTTGAGCCAGGCCAGGCGATACGAGACGAGCGCGTAGGAGGCCGAGTGCGCCTTGCAGAACGAATAGCCGTCGAAGCTGGCCATCATCTCCCAGAGCTCGCGGGCGTCACGCTCCCTCGTACCCCGCGCGGCGCAGCCTTCCATGAAGCGCCCGCGGAAGCGCAACAGGGACGGTGCCTTGCGCTTCTTGGTCAGGGCCTTGCGTAACGCGTCCGCCTCGACCGCGTCGAAGCCCGCGGCGGCCATGGCCACGCGCGAGACGTCCTCCTGGTAGACCATGACGCCGTGGGTCTCCCTGAGCGCCTCCTCGACGGCCTGAGGCAGGCGGCGCCACTGCTTGCCGTGCAGGCGCGCGACGTACTCGTCCACGAAGCGGTTGGCCGCCGGCCGTATGATCGAGCTGGCCACGACCAGGTGGCGGTAGTCGGCAGTACCCATCTTCCGCAGGAGGCGCCGTGTGGCCGGACTCTCGATATAGAAGACGCCCACCGTGTCGCCACGCTCGACCAGGGCTCGCGCGGACGCCTCGTCCACCGGGTCGAAACGCTGCCAGGAGAGCGGGTAGCGTGTGCCCTCCGGCGCGGCGCCGCCGTCGGCCGGTCCCTCGCAGCGCCGGGAGCCCGGCGCTGCGGCTTCCTTCGTCGCGCCTCCCGGTTCCGGCGCTTCCGCCGCGCGCGCGTCCGCTCCGTCCCCTTCCCTTCCCACCCCGACCGGGCCGGCGCCCCGGGCCGCCCGCTCCGCTTCCCAGGCCCGGTTCGACAGCTCGATGCCGTCGCGCAGCACCGCGAGCGAGCGGTTGCCGAGCAGGTCGATCTTGACCAGCCCCGCGCGCTCCGCGCCGTCCTTCTCCCACGCGATGACCGGGTAGCCGAGAGGCGACTCCTGCACGTGCGTGTGGTCCCCGACGGGCCCGGGCGTGATGATCATGCCGCCGGGATGTGTGCCGATGTAGCGTGGCGTTCCGCGGACGAGGTCGGCGAGGCGGGCCAGCTCCTCGGGCAGCGCGCCGGGTCCCTTGAGCCGCGACTCGCGGACGAGGCGCGCTATCTCGTCCGCGGCGATGCCGAGAACCAGGGCGCTCTCGCGGATGGCGCTGCGGCCGGAGAAGCCGCAATGGTCCGCCACCAGGGCCGAGCGCCCGGGGTTCTCGGCCAGCACCGAGCGGATCAGGGCGGGCCGCTCGTCCCAGGGAAAGTCCACGTCGATGTCCGGCGGGTCCGTGCGCCCCTCGTTGAGGAAGCGCTCGAAGAAGAGGTCGTGCTCGAGCGGGTCGACGTGGGTGAGGCCGAGCAGGTACGAAACGAGGCTCGAGGCGGCGCTGCCGCGGCCGCAGGTGCGCGGACAACGCGAGACGATGTCGCGCACCACGAGGAAATAGCCGGCGAAGCCCTTGTCGCCGATGATGCGCAGCTCGCGCTCGAGCCGCGCGGCCAGGTCGGAGCGCGCGGCGCCCCCGGGCCCGTAGCGCCGCGGCACGCCTTCGCGGCACGCGGCGGCGAGCGCCGCGCGTGCCTCCGCTTCCGGAAGGCCGCGCCAGGCCGGGAAAACCGGGATCTGCGAGAAGAAGGAGCCGGCCGGAGCCGCCGCCTCGGCCAGGGCGCGGGCGTTTTCGAGGGCTTCCGGAAAGGCCGAAAGCCGTCCCGTCAGGCTCGCCGCGTCGACGAAGTCGCATTCGGGACCCGGCGCGGCCCTGCCCGTCGCGGCGCGCAGGGCGTCGAGGGTCTGCCTCGCCTCGATGGCCTCGAGCAGCTCGGCGCGTTCGCGGTCGCCCGGGTCGAAGAAGCGGGCGTCGGAACCCGCAAGCGCCGGCAGGCCGAGCTCCGATCCGAGCCGCGCCAGGGCCGCCTGCGGACGTCCGGCTTCAAGCAGGACGAAGGGCAGCCGGCCCGGCCCCGGGCCCCCGGCGCCGTACGAGGCGGCGCGGGCGAGCGCGGCCAGGACCCGCGGTTCGGCCGAGGCCAGCGCAAGCCCTTCCCAGCCCTCCGCGGCCAGGTCGGCGAGCGGATCCCAGCGCGGGGCGGCGGGGCCGGACCTTCGCTCCGCGCGCGGAGCGGCCGCCCGCGGGACGGAGCCGCTGCCCGGCGCCCGATCGGCTCCGAACCCATCCCCGAACCCGTCGCCGTCCCCGTCCCAGGCCATGAAGGCCTCGGGCGGCAGGCGGAAGCGCCGGAGGGCCGTATCCACGGCGAGCGCGCGGGTGAGCAGGCGGTTGAGCCGGGCGAAACCGCGCCGGTCGAGCGCGAGGGCGGCGACGGTCCTGCGGCCCGCGGGCCCGAGCCAGGCGGCGGCGAGCGGCTTGACGCCCGAGTCGGCGGCCGCGTCCACGAACTCCGGCAGGGCGTAGAGGTTATCCAGGTCCGCCAGCGCGACGGCGCCGTAGCCGCCCGCTGCCGCCCGGGCGCAGAGGGCGGCCGGTTCGGCCGCGCCCGCCATCAGCGAGAAGCGGGAGCGCGCGAAGAGGAGGGGCAGCGTCGCGTCGGGTCGCATACCATACATTTGTATAGTATCGGCCGTCTTTTCTCAAGTCCGCAAAAATGCTGTGCTTTTTCGAGATGATCGGTATTGACATCTTTGGAGATACTGGATATTATAATCCTGTCGACGGAAAGACCGACCGCGTCGCGGCGGGCTCGAAGCTCGACGCCTCCTTTTCCGCTATGCCCGCGCCCTGAGCAAGCGTCGGGTCGAGACCGCCGGGTTCGCCTCCTTTCCCGGCGGTCTCAATTTTATTAAACCCCTCCGCCGCGCCTCAGCCCCGCGCCGCCCCCCATCACCGGTCCGAAGCGCCGGGAAGCCCGACAAAACGCAGCGCGCCCGGCAGGAGCTCCACCAGGAGTTCCTTCGCGTCGGTCGCCACCGTCTCGCCGTCGGCGTGCACGGGCATGCCCCCCTCGAGCGCCTTCACGGAGAAGCGCGCGGAGCGCGCGGTCACGGTGCCCGGATCCTCGCCTTGGGTCCCCTCTATGAAGCGCAGGAACATCCGGAACAGGTGGAGCCGGCCCCGCACCCGGACGGCGCACAGATCCAGGAGCCCATCCCCCGGATCCGCGTCCGGCGCCATGCGGAACGAGCCGCCCATGCGCCGGCCGTTCATGATGGAAACCTGTATGGAACTCAGCTCCATCGAGCCAGAATCCCAGGTCAGGGCCAGGGTCGGCGCCTTCGGAAAGGCCGCCATCCGCACCAGGGCGCCCCAGAAGTAGGCCAGGGCGCCGTGCAGCATGGTAGCCCGCGCGGCCGTGAAACCCACCAGGGTGTCGAAGCCGATCCCGATCCCGTTGCCGAAATGGCGGCGCGAGGCGGGATTCGCCGTATCCTCCACGACGCCGATGTCGAGGGGGCTGAAGCGCCGCCGTCCCAGAAGCTCAGCGAAATCCCGCGGATCGTGGGGCGCGAGGGCGCCGTGGGCGAAGTCGTTGCCGCGGCCGATGGGCAGGAGCCCGAGGGCCGGGCGGTCCTCCGAGCCGCTCCCGCTCTCCATGAGGCCGTTGATCACCTCGTTGGCCGTCCCGTCGCCGCCCGCCGCCACCACTACCTCGCGCCGTTCCGCACGGGCAGCCGCCGCAAGCTCGCGCGCGTGGCCGGGTCCCGTCGTCACCGCCAGGTCCCAGTGCAGGCCGGCCAGCCGCATCCCCGCCAGCCAGGGCTCGACGCGATCCTGCGCGGCGCCCTTGCCCGCCGTCGGATTCAGTATGACGAGTGTCCTGTGCATTCGTTCCTCCGGGCGGCCGCCTGAGCGTGGAACGGCGCCGTCTTCGATTATAGGAAATCCGCCCGGACCGTCAAACGGCGGTCCTCTGCGCCGTTCCGGTGGCGCGGCCGGCCAACGCGTACGATGAGCCCGCTCCATTGCGCTAAGTTTTGGGGAGGCTGAGGGGTGACCGACGCTCACAGGAAGGCGAGCCCCGCGGCGGCTCCGTCCGCTTCCGCCCCCGCCTGCAACGACCGCTACCGCACGCTGGCGGACCGCCTCCGGTCGCTCTCCATGGAACCCGGTCCCACTACGGATTTATTCCGCGAAAGCCTTGAGGCGAACACGTCGGACCTCGCCGCCATCAGGAGCATCGACGGCGACCTGTCGGCGCTCGGGCAGGGCGCTCGCGCCCGCACCTGCCGGGAGCGGCCGGCCCGCGGGCGCCTGAACCGGTCCGCGCTTTTACCCAAGCCCGCGGGCGCGCCGCCCTTCAGTCCTCGCCCCGGACCACCAGACCGCGAAGGGCCGCCCCGTCGCGCGATGCCAGCGCCGTCGCGCGGAAATCCGGGTCGTACAGGAGCCGCGCCAGCTTGGCCAGCAGCTTGAGGTGGGTGGTCGCGGAATCGGGCGGCCCCGCCATCAGGAACACGAGGCGCGCGGGCAGTCCGTCCGGCGCGCGGAAGTCGACCGGCTTGGCCAGCACGGCCGCGGCCACCGCTATCCGCGCGGCGCCCGCCGACTGGGCGTGCGGCACCGCGCAGCCCTCGCCCAGACCAGTCGGCATCAGCTCTTCGCGCGCGTTCACGTCCCGCTCGAGCAGGGCCGCGTCGGAGCAGGCCCCGGCCCGGTCGAGCAGGCCCACCAGGGCCTTGATCACGCCCGCGCGGTCCTCCGCCTCGAGGCCCGTCACGCAACAGGAAAGCTCCAGCCGTTCGCCCAGCGATGCCATGCGCTCAGTCCTCCCCTTCGCGTTCGAGCGAGCTCGCCCAGTCGACCGGCACCGAGAACATGATGCCCGCGCCCGAGTCCGCGAAGCCCCCGACCGCGCGCTCGACCAAGTTGCGGAGCCGCTCGCCGACCGCCCCGTCGCGCACCACCGAGAGTATGGTCTTGTTCTCCGGGCCGGAACCCTTCATGAGCGACTTGAAGTCCGCGAAGAGCGGCACCTCGTAGGCCAGGTAGCGGCCCATGCCCTCGGAGTCCAGGATGGTCGCCCCGGCCACGCCCGCCTCGACGTAGGCCTCGAGCACCCGCTCGAGCAGCTCGGTCCGGTTGAGCACGAACACGTACAGCTTCATGCCGCCTCCCGCCACGCAGTATCCCCCGGGTCGGGCCGAAACGCAAAGGAAAAGGGCAGCCCGCGGATCGGGGCATGGGGCAAGGGAAAGGGAGGGAGGGGGAAAGCAATCATGCCGGCCTTCGCCGCCAGCTCGCTCCGACCTTCCCGGGGGGGCCGGCGCGCGGACGCGGGGCGGCGGCCTTCGTCGCCCGGCGGCGCCTGTCCAGGCCTCACGCAAAGCCACCATGCCGCGAAGCCACGGCGAAGCAAGCGAGGCGCGGCTCACCCGGCGGGGCGGCGAACTTCGCGTCCCGATCCGCGCGGGGCTCAGTCCCCCCGGGGGAGCGGACGCAGCGGCAGGCGTGCGCCGGCGGCGTCCCTCCGCTCGTAGACCTCGGTATAGACGACGATGCCGCCGATCGAGCCGTCGACCTCGTACCAGGGCCGGCATTCCCAGCGCGTCACGTCGTAGCTGCCGTCGTCGCGCGGGTAGACGTCCTCCTCGCCCGAAGAAACCTCGCCCGCGAGGGCCTTGCGGTGCACGATGCGCCATTTCTCCGGCAGGTCCGGGAAGACGTCGTAGTGAGGCTGTCCGATTATGTCGCGCTCTGCCACGCCGTACTGGGCCAGGTAAGCGCGGCTCACGTAAAGGTAGCGGAGCTCGCGGTCGTGGATGGCCACCGCGCCGCGGTTGTGCTCGATGACGTAGCGCATGAGGTCGCGCTGGTGTGTCAGGGCCTTGCGGGCCTCGGCCTCTCGGTGCCGCGCCTCGAAGAGCCGGAAGGCCATGCGCAGCGAGGCGAGGAGCACCGTCTCGCCCGAATTCTTCACGATATACCCGTAGCTGGTGATGCCCTCGGTCCGCTCGACGACGTCCGGCTCCGTGTGCGCGGAATGGAAGACCAGGGGCACCTCGCGCGACTCGAGCACGATGCGGGCAGCCTCGGTGCCGTCCATGCCCGTGCCCAGGTTGATGTCCATAAGGATCAGGTCGATCTCCGGATGCCCGTCAGCGACCCGTACCGCATCCTCGCCCGAGGGCGCCGAGAGCACCGTATAACCGTGCCGGACCAGCATGGTCTTGACCGTAAGGGCGATGATCGGCTCGTCCTCGACGAGGAGGATTACGGGCTTGTCCGTGCCGCCGCCGCCGCTCGTGGTAACCATGGTTCGACTATCGGGCATATCCCGCTCGCCGTCAAAGGCGCCCGTCCACGCCCGGCCACGTCCCGCACCAAGCCACGCAGGCGCGGAAGAGAGGCGAAGCGAGCGCGGGGCGGCGCCCTTGCATCCCGGCGCGCCTCGACCGCGCCCCGGTCGCGCCTCTCGCCGACATCCTGTCGGCGAGAGGCGGGACGTCCTCATATGATCGGACGTCCCGGGTCGGCGCTCCGTTTCAAGTACGGTCCTTCGGACCGTTCAAGGCGTTGAATGGATTGTCGTGCCCGCCCACGGCGGGCTACCAAGTACGGGCTTGCGGCCCGTTTTCGGAGAGGTATTGATTGTCTTGTGCACCTTCGGCGCACGCCCTCATCCTCTTCGCCGCTGATAGAAAAGAAAGAGCCCGGCCGAAGCCGGGCTCTTTCTTTTCTGCGGCGAAGAGGACTTGCCCTCCAACCCGCGGCATCCTGCCGCGGGCTTCCGGGCCGCCTCGCTCGCTTCCGCGCCCATCCATGGGCGCTCTTCCTCGCTCCGCTCGGCGCTCGCTCGGTTCAAGTCCTCTTCGCCGCCAATCAAAAAAGACAAAAGGCCCGGCCTTGCGGCCGAGCCTTTTGTCTTTTTCTGCGGCGAAGAGGACTTGAACCTCCATGCCTCTCGGCACTAGCACCTCAAGCTAGCGTGTCTGCCAATTTCACCATCGCCGCAAGACAGGAGTTTTATAGCAAACGGCGCGGGGAGTGTCAAGCGGGCTTGCGCGGACACCTTTTCCCAGTCCGCGGGTATTGTCCGCCCCGCTTTCCGCACGTACGATTGGCGCAACACTCGCGGGGGCGGAAGCGGATCCGCTCCGCCCCGAAAGGACGACACTCCATGGACGACAAGCTGCGCTCGCGGCTCCTTTCTTTCCAGCGCGACGAGATAACCAGCGCCATGCTCTATGCGAGCCTCGCCAAGGTCACAAGGGAAGGCGACAACGCCGCGGTGCTCAGGGACATGGCCGAGGCCGAGCGCCGCCACTACGCCTTCTGGAGGAAGCTCACCGGCCGCGACGTCGCCCCGCGCCGCCTCTTCCTGATCCTCGCCTACCTCTGCGCGCGCCTCCTCGGACTGACCTTCACGCTCAAGCTGCTCGAGCGGGGAGAAGCCGCCGCTTCGGAGGGCTACGCGGCCGTCGAAGCCCTGGTTCCCGGGGCCGCGGAGCTCGGCAAGGAGGAGGACGAGCACGAGGACGCCCTCATGGCCATGATCGAGGAGGAGCGCCTCGAATACATGGGTTCCATCGTGCTCGGCCTCAACGACGCCTTGGTCGAGCTCACCGGGACGCTCGCGGGCCTCACCTTCGCGCTCCGCAATGCCCCGCTCGTGGCGGCGTCCGGCGTCATCACGGGCATTGCGGCGGCGTTCTCCATGGCCGCCTCCGACTACCTCGCCTCGCGGGCCGACGGCGACGAGAAGGCGGGCAAGTCGGCGCTCTACACGGGCGTCGCCTACCTCCTCACCGTCATCGTCCTCGTCCTGCCCTACCTCGTGCTGCCGCGCGACGGCTCCTGGATCTTCGTCAGCCTCGCGCTGACCCTCTCCGCCGCCGTGGCCATCATCGCGCTCTTCAACTTCTACATCTCGGTGGCCAAGGGCTACCGCTTCCGCGAGCGCTTCCTCGAGATGGCGGGCATCAGCCTCGGCGTGGCGGGTTTCTCGTTCCTCGTGGGCTTCGTGGTCCGCTCAGTGTTCGGTATCGAGGTCTAGGGGCCGATCCGGGGCGGAAAGGACCGGCGCGACCATAAACGGCCGCGCCGGTCCCGCTTCCCTCTCCCGGAGCCCGCTTCAGGCCCACTTCGCGTACTGCCGCTCGATGTCCCGGTGGAGTTCCTCGAGCTCGTTCGAGAGCCGCCTCGCGCCCTTGAAGTCGCGCGCGTCGAAGGCCGCTCGGATGCGCCGCTCGAGCGCCCCCTTTTCTTCCTCGAGCGCCAGGATGCGCTCCTCGATCCGGTCGGGCCCGTGCGCGCCGCCCGCCCGTTCCGCCAGCGCGAGCACGCGGCCGCGCTCCTCGATCGAAACGCCGCCCCTGCGTCCCCGCTCCGCCCCGTCCGCGCCCCCCCGCCGGGCGGGAGTCCCGTACGAGGCCCTGAGCTCCTCCACGCTCCCCTCGAATTCGACGAAGAGCGCGTCCTCGACCAGCACCACCCGCTCCGCGACCTTGGACAGGAAGTAGCGGTCGTGCGAGACGACCAGGATGGTGCCGTCGTATTCCGCGAGCCGTTCCTCCACCGACTCGCGCGCGTCCAGGTCCAGGTGGTTCGTCGGCTCGTCGAGCACGAGGAAGTTGGCGCCCGAGCGGATGGCGCGCGCGAGCTGCAGCCGGTTGAGCTCGCCGCCGGAGAGCGCGTCGACGGCCCTGTCCGGATCGTCGTCCGCGAAGCCGAAGTCCCTGAGCAGGCGCCGCGTCTCGTGGCTCGTCGCGCCGAGCCGCTCGAATTCGTCCGCTATCGAGCGGCCGCGCTCGAAGCCGTCGCGATCCTGGGCCACGTAGCCGATTTTCATGCCCGGCACAACCCTCAAGGGGCCGTTCTCCCAGTCGTGGCCGAAGGCCAG
>JAKLEE010000097.1:0-6808 GCA_022703215.1 Spirochaetota bacterium
CGCCGCGCAGTCGAGGGCGTCCGCCCGCTCGCGCAAGGCGGCGAGCACGCGCGACTTCGCGTCCGCGAAGGGCGCGTCGTCCGCCAGGTCGAAACGCTTCTCGGTGGACGCGTCGTCGAGCTCCTCGAGGTAGAGCCCGACCAGATTGACGCACTCCTCGGCGGCATGGTCGGCGCGCGGGTCGCGCGTGCCGGACTTTTCACAGGCCGCGAGATACGCCGAGGCGCGGAGCGCGCAGAGCGAGACGGCCTTGGCCACGTCCGGGTCGGCGACTCGGAGCGTCGCGAGCCTGTCGCGCGAAGCCTTGACCGCGGCGAGCGCCGCGCGGTTCCCGGCTGCCATGCGGCGCTCCGCTTCGCGGGCGGCGGCCTTCGGACCGAGACCCGTCACGAGCGCGAAGCCGTTCGAGACCACGAAAGCGGCCGTGGCTGCGGCAAGCCCGGCCGGCCAGCCGCCCGAAACCCCGACGGCCACCGCCCCGAGCGCCACGGACACCGCCGCCGTGCCGATGCCCACGGGCGAGGCGAGGAAATCGGTAAAATAGGAGCGTACGTTCATGGCACGACTCTAGCCCCTTGGAGGCGCGGCGGCAAGCGCGAATCGGGCATACTCCCGGGGGACAGAGCCGACGGGCCGGGCGTCGGAGCGACCAGGCGCCGGAGCCGGCCGGAACAGGAATAATCCGGGGACAGAGCCGACGGACCCGGCGCGCTTGCCTGCGGCGCCCGATCCGCTATCATTGAGGCCAAGCCTCATCCCCCCGGGCCGGCCGGCAAGGGAACCCCACGCCACGGGAGCGTCGCATGCCGATCTCGATCGCGACAGTCCTCATCGCGTCAGCCACGCTCGCACTCTCGTCCTTCGCCCTCTCGACGATGCTGGCCACGCGTGCCCGCGCGCGCGCGACGGAGGCCGAACGGAAGTACCGCGCAATCGTCGAGGCGGCTCCGCTCGGCTTCCATTTCTGGCGGGTCGATGAAGAGGGCGAGCTCGTCTTCGACGGCGCGAATCCCGCGGCCGACAGGCTGCTCGGCATTTCGCACTCCAGCCTCGTCGGCAAGCGCATGGGCGAGGCCTTTCCCCCGCTCATGTCGACCGAGATACCCGCCCGCTACAAGGCGGCCGCCGTCGACGGGACGCCCTGGCACACGGAACAGGTCGAGTACGCGGACGGCAAGATAGCCGGCGCCTTCGAGGTCAACGCGTTCGGATCCGGTCCCGGCGGAATGGTCGCGGTTTTCTCGGACATCACGGGTCGGAAAAGGGACGAGGCGGCGCTTGCCGCCGAGAAGGCGTTCTCCGAGATCCTGATCGAAAGCCTGCCCGGCATCTTCTACCTGTACTCATACCCCGACTTGAAACTCATCCGCTGGAACAGGAACCACGAGCGGCTCCTCGGCTTCGGAGCGGAGGAGCTGATGGAGAAATCGATACTCGACTGGCACCCCGAAACCATGCGCCAGGGGGTGCGCGACACGATCGACCGCGACATGGAAGGCGAGGGCGGCGTGATCGAGGGCGGGCTCATCGGAAAGGCCGGCGTACCGGTCCCGTTTCTCCTCACAAGCAAGCCGTTCTTGAGGGAAGGAAAGCGGTACCTGGTCGGATTCGGCATAGAAATCGCGGAGCTGCAGGCAGCCCGGGACCGGCTGGTCAAGGCCAACGCCGAACTCGAGTCGAGAGTGGAGGAACGCACGGCCGAGCTGACCCTGGCGCTCGCCGAGGCGCGGGACTCGAAGGACAGGGCGGCGATGGCGGAGAAGATGGCCGCCCTCGGGCACCTGGTCGCGGGGCTGGCGCATGAGCTCAACACGCCGCTCGGCGCCATCCTCTCGGCGAACGAGTCCTGTGCCCAGGGCGTCCACGCCTTGCCGCAGGTCCTCGCGCTCCGGGGCTCGCTCGCGGACGCCGACCGGCAGCTCTTCGATTCGCTGCTCGGGGCCGCCCTCGCTGGCGACTGGGCCCGGGATGCCGCGGAGTTCCGGACCAGGCGGCGCCGCGTCGTCGCCACCCTCGAGGCGGCCGGCGTCCCTGCCCCCGAGCTCGTCGGCGAGAAGCTCGCCGAATCCGGGTTCGGCGCCGACGGGGAGGCGCTCGAAGCGGCCGTCCGTTCGGCCGCGCTCGGCCCGATCGCCGATGCCGTCTACCGCCTCGGTTCGATCGCCAGCTCCGTCGGCATCGTCCGGGCTGCCGCCGAAAAGGCGGCCAAGGTGATCCGCGCGCTCCGCGCCTACAGCCGCCACGACCCTTCCGACGAGCTCGCGACCATCGATCTCGCCGAGCGCATCGACATCGTGCTGACCCTCTACCACAACCTCGTCAAGCGCGGCGTCGACGTCATTCGACGCTACGACGCCGTTCCCAAGGTGCGTTGCTTCCCCGAGGAGCTCGACCAGGTCTGGATGAACCTCGTGAGCAACGCCCTCCAGGCCATGGACTACCGCGGAAAGCTCGAAATCTCGGTCGCGGCCGCGGAGGACGGCAGGCGGGTCGTCGTCACAATCGCGAACGATGGCCCTCCCGTCCCCGAGGAGATCCGTGACCGGATATTCGAGCCATTCTTCACCACGAAGGCGCCCGGGGAAGGCACGGGCCTCGGGCTCGACATCTGCCGCAAGGTGCTCGAACGTGTTGGCGGCTCCATCAGCTTCGAGAGCGTGATCGGGCGCACCGCTTTCACCGTGACGCTCGACCCGGATTTCGCCCGGACGGAGGCACCATGACAGGACGACCGGCCATACTCGTGGTGGACGACGAGGCCATCGTGGCCCTGTCGCTCAAGCGGGAACTCCTCGACGAATTCGGCGGGCGCTTCCTCATCGAGACCTCGCTCAACGCGGAGGATGCCATCGCGGTGGTAGACGAGCTCGTCCGGGACGGTGTGAAGGTCATCCTCATCATCTCCGACTGGCTCATGCCCGGCATGAAGGGGGACGAGTTCCTCGCCGTCACGAAGGGGAAATATCCGGGAACCCACTGCATCATCGTCTCGGGCCAAGCCGACCCGGCGGCCATCGAGCGCGCCCGCGACCTGGTTGAGCTGGACGCCTTCATACGAAAGCCCTGGGCCCGCAGAAATCTTCTCGATGCGGTGCGCGGCTGCGTCGACGTGGCCGGTGCGGCGACCTGAGCCCCATCGGGCGGGGAGCCCTCAGCTCCCGGGCGCCGTCTGCGTTCCGACTGGCGCCGCGTAAATGGCGAATTCGTCCGTCCCGTCCAGACCGAGGAAGGCGTCGAGCTTTTGCTGGTCGTAGGCGCCGATGGCGCAGGTGCCGCAGCCGACCGACTCGCAGGCGAGGTAGAGGTTCTGGCAGGCGTGGCCCGCGTCGAGCAGGGTGAGCTTGTGCGAGACGGGACCGTAGCGCCATTCGTTCCGGTAGGGCACCGCCGCCCAGACGAAGACCGCGGCCGCGCCCCAGAACTGTTCGAGCAGTGCCGCGTCGAGCTCGGCTCCGAGCCCGCCCGCGCGGACAAGCCGGAGCGCATGGGCGATTCCTTCATAATAATAGAGACCTTCGGGAACGCCTTCGACGCGCGAAGCGTAGACGTAGAGTTCGAAGGGGTGCCGCGCGCCGCCCGAGGGCGCGGTGCGGAAGGCGAACTTGCCCCGCGCCTCGCGAACGCCATCAGCCGCCCAGCAGAGGTACGACAGCTCCTCGAGCGACAGCGGCGCGTCCGAGTACTTCCGGCGGCTCTTCCGCGCGCGAAGGAGCTCGAGGAGGGGAGGGCCGACGGGCTCGAGGCTCGCGGGATGCTTGAGCGGGATCCGCGTCGCGCCTTCGGGCGCGGCCTTCTCGAGCGGCGGCGCCGCGACGCCCTGCTTCTGGTCGGACTCGAAGCCCCGCTCCAGCAGGTGCCAGTTCGCCTTCAGGAAACTCCTGCCCGCCTCGTACTTCTCCGCCATGATTTCCTCCCCGGGCGCCGGAACCGAAAGTCCGGACGCCTCATGCCGGACGGCAGTATCGCCCGTTTTCGGTCGAAAGCGAAAGCCCTTTCGCGCAAATCCTCGGCTTCACTTGTCGAGGACAACGGCCGCGCCCGCTCCGCACCATCGGAGCTCTGTCCCCGTGGGCCCTGCAGGAGCCCAGTCCCTCACTGTTGGTCCCCCACTTGCGCTGGTGCAGCTCTGTCCCCCATTGGCGCTGCTGAAGCTCTGTCCCCCGCTGGCGCTCCGCCCCCTCGTCCCGATATACTGCCTCCGTCGCCAGCCCGATCCGGAGGCGAACACCAGCACCCCGCAGCCTCCGATCCGGGGGGCCAGCGGAAGGAGATCCATCCATGTCCGATTCAGAACGCGCCGTCACCATGGACAAGCTCACGTCGCTCGCCAAGCGGCGCGGCTTCGTATTCCAGTCCTCTGAGATCTATGGCGGCCAAGGCGGCGCCTGGGACTACGGTCCCTTGGGCATCGAGCTCAAGAACCGCATCCAGCGCTTCTGGTGGAAGGAGATGACCCAGCTCCACGACGACATCGTCGGGCTCGACGCGGCCATCCTCATGCATCCCCGCGTCTGGGAGGCCTCGGGCCACGTCGCCAACTTCACCGACCCCCTCGTCGACTGCAAGAAATGCAAGACCCGCTTCCGCGCCGACCAGATCCCCGAGGAGAACCTGGCGCAGAAGAAGTGCCCCGACTGCGGCGGCGAGCTCACCGACACGCGCAAGTTCAACCTGATGTTCAAGACGAACATCGGCCCCGTGGACGACGGCTCCGGCCTCATCTACCTCCGCCCCGAGACCGCCCAGGGCATCTACGTCAACTACAAGAACATCGTCCAGTCCAACCGCATGAAGATCCCCTTCGGCATCGCCCAGGTCGGCAAGGCCTTCCGCAACGAGATCGTCACCAAGAACTTCATCTTCCGCACCTGCGAGTTCGAGCAGATGGAGATGCAGTACTTCGTCAAGCCCGGCGACGACGAGAAGTTCTTCGACTACTGGCGCGAACAGCGCTGGGCCTACTACGAGAAGCTCGGCGTGCGCATGGACAAGCTCCGCTGGCACCGCCACGGGCCGGACGAGCTCGCGCACTACGCCAAGGACGCCTACGATATCGAGTACGAGTTCCCCATGGGCTGGAAGGAGCTCGAGGGCGTGCACAACCGCACCGACTTCGACCTGAAGCGCCACCAGGAATTCTCCGGCAAGGACATGCAATACATCGACCAGGAGAACGGCAACGAGCGCTTCGTGCCGTACATCGTCGAGACCTCCGCCGGCCTCACCCGCCAGCTCCTCATGATCCTCTCCGACGCGTACGAGGAGGAGAAGGTCGCCGACAAGGGCAACGAGGACGACTGGCGCACCGTCATGAAGTTCCACCCCCTGCTCGCGCCCGTGACCGTCGCGGTCCTGCCCCTCATGAAGAAGGACGGCCTTTCCGAGCTCGCGCAGGAGATCCGGGCGGGTCTCAAGGAAGACTACGCCACCGACTACGACCAGGCCGGCGCCATCGGCCGCCGCTACCGCCGCCAGGACGAGGCCGGCACTCCCTTCTGCGTCACCATCGACTACGACACCAAGGAGAACGGCACCGTCACCGTCCGCGACCGAGACTCCATGGAGCAGGAGCGCGTGCACAAGGACGAGCTCGGCGCGTACATCAAGAACAAGATCAAGGCGTACAAGCGGAAGTAGCCGCGAAGCCGCGAGAACCGGGCCGTCCGAGCGGGCGGCCCGGTTTTTTCCCGGGCGCGTCGCGCGGCGTACCGCCGCGCGACCGGGCTTTACGCGAGTACTCCTCGGCCTGCGACCTGCGGGGTACTCGCTCCAATCCCTCGCGCGAAGATCGGCGCGCATGGGAGCCGACCGGTGCGGCCGTGCCGCACCGGTCCATCATGGATTACGAGCCGGCACCGCAGGATCTTTGAAGCTAGCCGGATCAAAGCCCGAGTACCGGAAGCGCGAGGGGCGCGTGTTCCGGGAAGAGGAGACGGACTACCGCGCGGAGCCGTTCCTCGAGCTCGCACGCACCCATCCGATGCCGTCTGAGCCCCTCGTAAGGCCAGTCGCGCGGATTCACGACCAGGCAGCTTCTCACCGGGTTTTCGTCGAGGTACCTGAAGACCTCGAGGAAGGCCTTGAGTCCGTCGACGATGCGCGAGAAGAAGCGCTCGCCCCAGACATGGCCCGTGAGACCGTGGCGCCGGTTGTAGGCCATGGCGAAGACGCTCATGATCCACTGCATCAGCCGCGACAGGTTTGTCCCGGGACCGGGCCTTATCAAGAGGTGGTAATGGTTGCCCATGACGCAAAAGTTCTCCAGCCGGAAGTCGTACCGTTCCCTCGCCCGAGCGACGACTTCCAGGAAAAGCTCTTTCACCGCGCCCCGCTCCATGATCATCTCTTTGCGGTTCGCCCGCGCGCTTACATGGTAAACGGCGCCTTGCTTGAGGATCCTTGGCTTTCTCATGCCGAAAGACCGCCTGAAGACTCGGTGGCGCTTGCAGATTTATGCGAAAAATCGATGAGGTCTGTCCCCGGTCGCTTCTTTGGTCTGGCCAGCGTAACCCTGCTCTGTCCCTCGAAGGTCCGGATACTGCACTCGCGTGTGACGAGTTCGCGCGCATACTGAGCGCGGCCAGGCTCTGTCCCCAGACAAAGCCTCCTGAGCTCTGTCCCCAATTGGCAATGCTTCCACATGAAACCGGTCTCTGCAGCCGTGCTCTGTCCCCATGTGGAGCTCTGTCCCTATTGTGGAGCCCTGTCCCCAAGTGGAGCCCGAGAAACGTAGCCGAGCTCCGTCCCCGGATAGCGGTCCCCGGATAGCGGTCCCCGGATAGCGGCGCCGGGTCGTGGAGCAGGCAAG
>JAKLEE010000097.1:6815-9106 GCA_022703215.1 Spirochaetota bacterium
CGTAGCCGAGCTCCGTCCCCGGATAGCGGTCCCCGGATAGCGGTCCCCGGATAGCGGCGCCGGGTCGTGGAGCAGGCAAGCGTGGAGCGCAGACCAAATCCGGCTCCGCAGGTTACTATGCACCGGGCGCGTTGGACCGCCCGGAGGCTGCCGCATGAATCCCCGTTTCTACTTCGCGACCTGCCAGGCCGGGGCAGAGAAGGCCGTCAAGGCCGAGGTCCTCGCCGGGCTTCCCTCGCTGCGCTTCTCGTTCTCGCGCCCGGGTTTCGTCACCTTCAAGGAAGCCGAGGGCGAGGGTGCGCCCCTCGCACTCGAGCGCGCGGTCTTCGTCCGGCTCTGGGGCGAAGCCCTCGGGCAGGCGAAGGACGCGGCCGCGCTCGCGGCCCTCGTCTCGGGCATCCCCTCCGGAGCGTGCGTCCAGGCTTTCGACCGTGACCAATACCTGCCCGGCGAGGAGCCGCCCGGGTACGCGCCGGGCGGACGTATCGCCGGGCTCTTCTCCGGCCTCGGGCTTCCGCCCGCCGGAAAGCTCCCGCGCCCCGGCGAGGCGGTGTACAGCCTGATCTGGGTGGACGATTTCCACGTCTTCCTCGGCCGGCACGTGCATTCCGCGCGACTCTCGGGGTTCCCAGGCAACCGGGTCGAGCTCCAGCTGCCGCCCGAGGCGCCGTCGCGGGCCTGGCTCAAGCTCGAGGAGGCCATCGCGCGCTTCAAGCCCGTCGTGCCGCAGTGTGCCGTCGCGCTCGAGGTGGACTGCGCGCCAGGTGGCGCGAGCACGGCCCTCCTGGACCGCGGCTTCACGGTGACGGGCGTCGACCCGCAGCACGTGGACGAACGGGTCTTCCGCAATCCGCGCTTCGGTCTCCTCCGCAAGCAGGCACGCTTCCTCGACGAAGAGGACCTGCGCAAGTGCAACCCGGACTGGCTCGTCATGGACATGAGCATCGCGCCGCTCGAGGCCCTCGACGAGCTGGCCCACGTCATCGGGCTGCTGCGCACAATCCACGGCGCCGCCCTGAAGCTCCGCCACGGCTTCCTGACCCTCAAGCTCAACGACCGGAGCTTCGCGTCGAGCATCCCGCTCTACCTGAAGCGCGTCGAGCGCCTGGGCTTCCGCGACCTGCGCGCCATGCAGCTCTGCGCCAACCGCCAGGAATTCTTCGTCTGGGCGCCGCGCTTCGAGGTACCCGGGGGGAAGTGAGCCTGCCGTCGCTCCGTGGCCCCCGGTCCGGGCCCCCCGGTTCGGCATCTTGCGTCACCCGGCAGGTCGTGGCATCATGCCGCTTCCCAAGGAGTTCCCATGCCCATCGGCCTCAAGATCCTTGCCTCCGCCGCGTTCTACCTGGTTTTCGCAGGCCTTGCCGCGCTCTTCGGTTCCCTCGCACTGAAGGGCAAGGACGAGAAACAGGAGCGGCTCGCACGGCTCGGACGCCGCCTCTCGTTCCTGCGCATCGCGGGCCTCGTCCTCGTCGTGCTCGGCGACGATTTCAACCCGCTCGTCGACGCGGCGACGCTCACGCTGGATACCGGCGTGATTCCCCTCTTCTACGCCGCCATGCTCGCCGCCTACCTCGCGCCCCTCGTCGCGTTCTACGCCCTCATGGGGGCCGTCGCCGCGCGCTACCTGAACCGTATACGCGGCACCCGCCTTAAGGCTTCCACGCAGGCCGCCCGCGCTGCGCTGGCCATGGCCGCCTTGATGCTCACCTGGCTCGCCATCTACGCGGGCGGCGAGGTTTTGCCTCGCTTAGTCCCGTCCGCACCGCTCCGCTTCGCGGCGATGGTCGCCTGGGCGGCGCTGATACTCTCCGCGGCGGCCTGGCTCAACCACGCGCTCGCGCGGCGCTCGAAGAAGTGCCGCCGTGACGAGGAAGCGCGGCTCCTGCCGCGGGTGACCGAGCTCGCCGCGCGCGCGGGCGTGAAGCTTTCGCGCTTCGTCTACTACGACTCAGGCGATGAGCGCGTAGCGAACGCCTTCGCTTCGGGGCTCTTCCGCCCGACGGTCTCGGTTTACAGCCATCTCGAGCGGAACCTCGAGCCCCCCGAATTCGACGCCATCCTCGCCCACGAGCTCGCTCACCTCAAAGGCCGCGACGAGCCGCTGCGCACCCTCGTCGCCTCGCTCGGCATCGGCGTCTTCCTGCTGATCTCCGAAGCTGTCGGACGGGCGTTCGATATGCCGCGCGCGATCTCGCTCGCCGTCGACCTCTACCTGATCGTCCTGTTCGTCCAGGTGTTGCCCGGCATCCTCTATCGCATCCAGGAGCGCCGGGCCGACGCCTTCGCCGCCC
>JAKLEE010000098.1 GCA_022703215.1 Spirochaetota bacterium
TTGTCCCGCGCGAGGAAGATCGGCGCGGCGACCCCGCCGTTGTCCGCGAGGAGGGCGGTGACAATCGAAAGGACACCCGGTGAGACAACGTTTCTGTTGAGAGTCGCGAGTACGCCAATGGATCCACTCGCTGCGGCCGTAGTACCGGACCCCAGCACACCAATATTCCATGGTCCAGAGCCAGCGAAGAACCCACCGATTGAGGTCTCGGCGCCAGAAGCGGTGCCGTAGACCCCCATCGCATTGCCTACGGTAATGGCTGCGACTGAATTGCCAAAGATTGCTGCGTTGTAATTACCATAGCCAGGGGGTGAGGTATTGTTCTGCGCAACGAGCGCAAATGTGGGCGCGTTCCCCGTAAAGCCCGCCCCCAGCGTAAACGTCGCGGCCCGCTGCTCCTGCGCCGCCGATCCTGCCGAAGTGGCCGTCACGGTCATTGCGCTGACCGCCGCCGAGGGCGAGGCGGGCAGGGTGCCCGTCAACTTCAAAATCGGCCCCGTCCCGTCCGTCGCCATCGTCGTTGACGTGAGCGAGAGCGTGTCAGTCGCCTTCGCGTACGTCAGGCCCGCGTCGTCTTCCAGACTCGTCGCACCCGCCGCGAACGGCACCCGCGTCGCCGTCAGGCCCGAGAGCGCCGAGGGGGCAGCCCAGCTTGCGTTGCCGCTCGCGTCCGAGGTCAGGACGTGCGAGGCCACCGCGCCGGAAGCCATCGTGAACCCGTCCGTCGTGATCCGGCCGGTGCCGTCAACTGTGGGGGCGACCTCGCCTCCCCCGGCAAGCCCGGTATCCGAAACCGCCAGCGCCGCGCCGGTGTAGATGATGCCGGTCGTCGCGGGCGAGGTCGGAGCGACCTTCCTGTAGACCTTGTAGCTCGCAGCGCCCGTAACCGCGCTCCAACTGAGCCGGTTGAAGTTCGTCGCCGTGAGCGTGGCCGTCGAGGTGCCCGTCGTGCTGTCCGCCCCAGCCTGCGTGCAGGACGAGTCAGGGAGGCACGCGACGAGCTGGTACGTCACCGTCGTGGCGTGCGTCGGGTCTGCGAAGCCGGTCACCGCCCACCCCGCCGCGCCGACGTTCTCTGTGTTCGGCGTGGCAGAGGCGTCCGCCCCCGGCGTGTCGAGGACCAGCGCCACCGTCGCAGCGCCGCCCGAGGTGGCCGTGAGCTTCGTGGGGGCAGCCGCGTTGAGGGCCAGTATGACGTTGTCCCTGATGAGGTCGGCCGAGTCCCCCGCCGTGAACAGGATCGGGATGCGCCCGCCCGTCGTGCCGTCGCCGGGGCTGAGGTCGAACTCCAGCGGCACCGTCCCGCCGTCGTACTTGATCGTGAAGTAGTCGCCGTCTACGAGCGCCGCGCCCGCGACCGTCGTGATGCTGCCGACCTGGGTCAGCGTCGGCGTGACCGTGATGCCGCCGGGGGTCGCGAGGCCGATGGCCTTGAGGTTCGCGGCCTGCACGCGGCCGTCGGTCACGTCGAGCGACTTGGTCGATGCCGTCCAGTAGACCTGGTCGAGGCACGTCAGCGTCGCCGGGCTGCCGAGGAAGTAGGCGAGTTCGGTCGTGGCGCAGCCGGTGGGGGCGGGGATCGTGTCGAACCCAGGAGGGTTCTGGATCTCGCCCCACCCGTTCGCAATCTCAACCCATCCGTTCGTCGCCTGCGCGAGCACCGGGCTCGCGACGAGGAGGAGCGCCGCGAGGAGCCTCTTCACTTCAGCACCGCGACCGCACCGACCGTCCCGGTCGTGTTCCCCGAGAGCGCGACGACGATGCCTGTCCCGGCCGGACCTCGGAACGTCTTCGCCGCCGTCGGCGTGGCGTACGTCGCGAGCAGCACCAGCGGCGCACCAGAGGGGGCCTGCGAGTAGACCCGCACCGTCCCGTCCGGCGATCCGGACTTCGCCCAGATGGTCACCTGTGCCGTCTGGTAGCCGTCGGAGGCGACGGCCGTCGAGACGTTCGTCGCCTGCCCGGTCCAGACCGTCACGACCTTGTCGGTCGCGGCGAGCGCCGGGAGCGCAAGCGCGAGGAGCAGGATGACGAGGAACTTCTTCACGCCGATGAGCTTCTTCACGGCTCCACCTCCACGTCGGGGACAGCTTCGGGGAAGACGTAGACCCGCCCGTCGGTGAACGTCACTGACCGCGCCTCGTCGTCGACCGCGAGGACGACGCCCGTGACGGCGACCTCCCCGGGCGCGCGGATGAGCACCTCCCAGCCGATCGGGAGCGTGACGGATTCGTACGTGTCAACCATTGGCGGCCTCCGGTTATTCAAGATCGATCGGTTCGTCGTCGGGAGCGGGAGAGCAGGACCGAACGCAGTTATGGGTTAGAATGCCGTTGGCGAAGTAAGCCGAGAAACCAGTAGTGAGGTCGAAAGCATGGGAAGTAAACGGCTCGACATCCCGAACCTCGACAACCTCGTCCAGCGATACCTCGACGGCGAATCGGCCCGCAAGATCGCGAACGAAGTCGGCATCGGCGACACCGTCTTCCGCCACAGGCTCACCGAGCGCGGCATCCCTATCCGCTCTCGGAACTCCTACCCGCCCCACGTCGAGGCCGCCCACGAGGCCAGCCGAGGACGGAAGGACAGCCTCGCCACGAAGTTCGCTCGCGCGTTCACCCGTGAAATCAGGATGATCGGGACCAGCTACCGGGAAGACCAGCTCGTCGCCCTTCTGAGAGAACGGGGCGTCCCATTTATCCGTCAGATGGCGCTCGGTCCATACAACGTCGACATAGCCCTGACAGAAGTTCCCGTCGCCGTGGAAGTGAGTGGGGGAGGTGGGGCAGAGCGTCGCCGCTCCGGCAGAGCGCAGCGTCTCGAATACGTGCTCAATGAGGGCTGGCATCTTATCGACTTGCGCGTCCGGGGCAGGGGAGACACCATCGCCCCCGCTGCGGCGGACTACATAGTCGCCTTCGCGAACGAGTTTTGCGACCGTCCATCCGCGCCCCGTGAGCACAGGATGATTCGGGCTGACGGTAAGGACGTTGCCCGCCGCCGTCGCAATCCGAACCGCCGGGCCTGACCACTTCGCCCGATAGCCCGTCGTCACGCCCCCGAGAGTGAGGACTTCGGTCCCCTCGAAGATGGCGTTCGGGTGCCCCACCGGGTTCTCTTGCAGCCACGCGATGGAGGCGACCTTGCCGTCGACCTCCTGGCAGATGTCGCAGTCGCCGTCCTGTATGTAGACGCGAGAGAAGCCCATCTCCTGATAGGTCTCGCTCTGCCCGTAATTCTGGGCGATCGCGACTTCCGTGCGGGCGATGACCTCTGCCCTTGCCTCGCCGAAGAGCCCCGCTTGTGTGAGCTGATCCGCGAACTTCTGCGGCGACCAGCCCTCGTCCATCGCTGTCTGGAGCATCCGGTTCACCTCGTCGCGCGTGGTCTGCTCGACGCTCCACGCGTTCTCGTTCTGCCCGATGAGTTCGGCCCCGCGCTCCTTCGCGTACTTCGCAGCCTTCTCGTCGAGGTAGTCGAACGAGATGCCGCCCGTGTTCGCGTCCTTCGCCGCTGCGCCGTAGATGTCTTGCAGCGCGTAGCCCGCGTCCTCGACGAAGGTCTCAGTCGGCTCAGGCATGGAGCTTCCCCTTGGGCTGCGGCGTAGGGGGCGGCTTCACTGGCGCGAATCCCACCGGGCGGGGCGGGATCGGGTTCCCCGTAGCGTCGAGGATGCGCACCGGCTCAGGCATGGAGCACCTTCTCCGCCCGCGCCATGACCTCGCCGTACTGCCGCTCGAAGAGCTTCATCGTCGCGGCTTTGATCGCGTCGACGGCCTTCTCTTTCTTCGCCTCGGTCAGCGCCTTCTTTTTCTCGAACGCTGCCAGAACCTCTTCTCGGGTTCGGGCGGAGGCGAGGGCTTTGCGGATGCCGTCGGCTTCGTCGGCTCCGAGGTGATCGCAGCGGAAGGGGTCGGCGTGGCGGCCTTTGGCGAGGCGCTTGACGGCGAACCGTCGCCACTCGGCGCGCTCGGACTTGGCCTGCTCGGGCTCGGCTCCACCGCCGAGAAGACCGACGGCATGAGCAACGACAGCATCTCGATCGGCACTTGCGGCCTCCTGCATCGTGGGGACGGGGACGGTCGGGACCGGCGGCGCACCGAACGGAGCGGGCGCGGCGGCACCGGCCGGTGCGTCGGCGAGATCCTCTGCTGGCGTCGCGGAGAATCCGCCGACCGTGACGTACAGGTGCCCGTTGATCGGGTCCGGCGGCAGGTTGAGCGAGGCGCGGATCTCGTTGCGCGTGACCGCGCCGGACTCGAAGACAGCCCGCGTGAGCCCTTCGATCGGGATGCGCCCCGCCTGTGTCGTGTCGGCTTCCTTGCCAAGCGGGTCGAGCCCCCGCTTCGCCCTGACCTCGTCCTCGGTCAGCACCTTCGCCGCGATCAGCTTGACGTCGTTCTCTGTCTCGGCCGCGTCCTGTCCTGCGAGGCCGTCGGTGCAGATGACCTTGAGCCCGGTCGCGCCGAAGTCGCCCGTGATGACTTCGGAGAGGTGCTCCTCGAGCCACCGGACGAGCGGCGCGAGGCCAACGTCCCCCGCGTCCTCCTGCTGCGCCTCGGCCGTCGCGCGGTTGACCTGCGAGACGAGGACCATCTTCGGCACGCCGAGGTACGCGAGGACGAGCGCCGCGATGGCGTCCTCCTCGTCTTTCGTGAACGCGAAGGGCTTGGCCTGCGTGTAGGACGACCCGTGCGGGAGGACGCGGAGTTTGCGGCGCGTCGTCGTGTCCGTCAGGTCAGCGTCGAGGAACCGCTGATACTTGACGATCTGTTCGGACGTCCAGCCCTCGGGCGACGAGAGGAATGCGTCGGGGATGTTGCCCTCGGTGTACCACGCGAGGTGCGTCTGCGACCGCTTGACCGCCGTGAGGATGATCGGGAGGATTTCCTCGATGGCGCTCGTCCCGTAGGTGCCGTTGACGCGCGGGTTGTAGATCCAGTAGGCGAGCTCGCCCTTGTCGTACTCGTCGATCACGCGCGCGGCGTACTGCGTCGCGGGCATCCCGTAGATCACCTGCTGGTAGCCGATGATGTGACCCCACTGGTCGATCACCGGCTTGATCGTCTGGCCGTCGAGCTGGACGTAGGAGAGGTTCCCCGAGAAGTGCCACTGCTTGTGGAAGACGAGCGCATCGACGATAAGCGCCTCTTCGATCGCCTGCCCGATCCACTCGGACCACGTCGTGCCGTCCACGCGGTTCGGCTGCTCGAGGAAGCCCATGACGCGGTCGATCTCGGGCTGCCACTTCTTGCGGGCCGCCCGGCTCTTCGTGTCCTCGCAGGGGACGACCTCGAAGTGCCGCGCCCGGATCTGCTTCTTCCGGTACTCGACGGCGAGCCGGAAGTAGGGGCACATGTCCGCCCAGGCGCGGAGCTGGGCGAAGCTGTACAGCTTGCCGCTTTCCTTGCGTGGGCTCGGGATCTGGTTCCATGCGAGCGGGTACTCGTACTCGCGCGGTGCGTAGCCGGGGACAGGGATGCGCGGTGGGATCGGATCGCCAGGCCCCATGTCGATCGGCGAGTGGAGCGTCGAGTACGTGACCGGCCGCCCGTAGGCGTCCAGGATGACCGGCCTCGGGTAGCTGCCGGTCGCGGCGTAGATCTCGCCGGCCGAGATTTGGGTGACGACGTCGGTGCTCATCGCGCAGCCACCTCCAGCGGCTTCTGCGCCCGCTCGACACGACGGCGGTAGACGGAAAACTGCGAGAGGTTCTCCTCTCGCGCGGACTCGCTCCGGCTCATCTCGTCGTGGCAGCCCTTGCAGACTTTCCACGTCTCGTCAGCGCCGTTGCGGTCTCGCCGGTTGTGCCAGTGGTCAAGCTCTGAGGCGCCCTTGATCCACTTCCCGTCGCTGTCGAGTATCCGGACGTCTTCGCAACACGGGCAGTAGTCGTGGTAGTAGTGCGCGACGAGGCGGCGGTGTAGCTCCATCGTCTCGACGCCGACAGGGTTACGGGGCCGTGGCTGGTTCTCGCGGATTATTGTCGTGTCTTCCTTGACTAGCCCAATGGTCGGGACCACGCCCTCTATCGTCGCTACCCGCCGACCAAGGTCACGTACTTCATCGAGGATCTCTCTTAGTAGTCCCGGCGTTTGCCCATTCTCGATGCTAGTGACGACGGGCTGCGGCTGCCCGATCTTGTTCCGTACCCACGAACCCCAAAGACGAGCCTGCTTGTCACGGATCGGTATCGCATTCGGCTTGCGGGAGTCCTGGCAGGCACGCGCGAATCCGTCCCAGTTGACGTAGTTCGTCGGCTGCATAACACCGCGCCCGTCCCGGAACGGACAAAGCCCGCGCATGTCCGCTGGGATGCGCTTGATGAAGTCGCTGGGGTTCCCGAGTCCGAGCACTCTGCACAGCGAGGCCGCAGAGATCCTGACCTCCCCGGCCATCACCTGGTAGACGAGCCCGTCCTCTGTCGTGCCGCTCTCCGGCAGGCCCTCTCCGAGGGGGTCGGTACTATCTAGCCCCTTCGCAACAAGAGCAGGCACAACCACTTCCGGCCGCAGCGCAAGAGCCGTCTCCCCGAAGAGCCCGAGTTGCTCGTTCACTCTGCCACCTCCCGGGAGCGCAGCGCGGTCTCGATGAGCCGGAGGAACCCGCTGTGCGGGATGCCCGTCCCGTCGTGCGCGTGCCAGGCAAAGGCGAGGCTCATCACCATGTCGTCGTGCAGCCCGGCCGGCGCGGCAAAGCGGAACGAGCCGCCGGGGAGCCGCTCCATCTCGAACGCCTCGAGCTCGGCGAGGAGGACGGGGTCGCTCGGGATCTTGATGTCGCCCCGCTCGAAGGCGAGGGCGAGCGCGTCGATGACGAGGCTCTTCGAGGCGTTCGTCGTCGTGAACGGCTGGACGGGGAGGCCGCTGCGGACCAGCTCCTCGATGAGCGGCTCGCCGATGCTGTTGCGCTCGACTACGACGGTGGCGGGGTGGAATGCCTCGTACATCGAAACGACTCGTCCCCGCTGCACCGTGTAGTCGATCTGGTTGAATCGATCGACCCGGACGACCTCACCGCTCTCGTCGTCGACGACGGTGATGACGGTGAAGTCGTCCGTCTTGCCCCAGTCGACGCCCATGACGTAGCGGCGGCCGGGTTCCGCGTGAGTCAGAGTCCGGGCCGAAGCTGCCGGGCGGACGCCACGGAACACCGAGCCGCCATCTTCGAGGAACTCAGCGAGGATCTCCTGACGGAAGGCGCGCTCGGTCATGCGGCCGTACAGCTCGCGCACCTCGTCGAAGGAGATGTTCGGGTTCTCGTACGGGTGAGGCTCGCGAACGAGCCGCCCGTCTACGATGCGAACCCCGAGCGTCGGGATCTGCCACGCGGCCCATTCGCCCCCGGCAGTCGCCCGCTCCACCGCTGCCGCGTGCTCGCGCCAGAACCAGTTCCGGCCCTTCGGCGTGCCCATGAGCCATGCCCCGCCGTGCGTGTCCATGAGCATCGGCAGGAGGACTTCGGCCCACGCTGTCTCGAGGACGTCCCCGGCCTCGTCCACGACGACGAGATCCGCCGTCTTCGATCGCGCGTTGTCCGGGTTGTCGAGGGACCGGAACAGACAGCGCCCAGCGCCGGGGATCTCGGCATCCATGAACGGCGAGGTGCGGAACTTCGCAACCCCACGGCACCCGCGCCGCATCTCCTCGTAGGCAGTGGACACCTGGTCGTAGGTCGGTGCGCCCCAGACGACGGTGCCGCCGCCGAGCATGACCTCGACTGCGATCGGCATGACGAGGGTCGTCTTCCGCCAGCGTCGCCCCGCCGAGAGGACGTTGAATCGCTTCGACTCGAGCCGGACCCGGCGCTGCCCTTCGTGCGGCATCGGCAGGCGGATCGCTGTCACCCCTCGCTGCCCCCCGCGTTGCGCCAGTCGTTCACCCATTCGATCCGGAGCGGGCCGCCGTCGGCCCCAACGAGGGAGGTCATGCTGGGGACTTTCCCCTCGAGGCGGTCGAGCGCGGTCTCGATGGCGCTGACCTGCGTCTTCCCGCAGGCGTCGTTCTCGGCGCGGAATAGCGCGATCGCCTTGTGGTCAGCGCCGCAGAGCTTCGCGCCTCGAGCGGCCTTGAACGCCTCGATGCACTCGTCCGGCGTCGCGCCGGACGCGTCCTGGAGCTCGGCGAGCGCGGCGGAAACGAGACGGGCGGCCTTGGGCCGCCCGTTCGGATTGCCGGACTGTCCTGGCTGGAACGGGTGGAGGATGTTCCCGTTCACCCCGACGACTGTCCTGGGTTCACTGTTACCAGAGAGGTTCGGGCCTATCTCCACGCCTCCCGATATACGGCGACGGTTAGCGCTCCGCTAGGGGGTCTATCCCGTCGGCGGGATATTGGGCCGTCTCTCGCGCCGTCGCGCGTTTCGCGCCGACAGCCGAACCTCTGCCATGATGCTGCGGAGGCACGCTACAAGTTCATCGTGTGATTCGGCGGAGATGCACACCTTGTCATCTCCCCACATGGTATTCACGACGACCGCCTTTGGGATACCAGAGTCAGGGAGCTCGTCAAGCTCCATCACCCACAGGCCGTCTATGTCGAGATCTTTCGCATCGACGCTCACGTATACGCTCATCCCCTCACCTCCACCTCCGCCTCGTCCTTCGCCAGCTTCCTCACCCAAAGGCACTCCGGGTTCAGCCTGTCCACCGTCTCGCTCGTCTGGTAGCTCCACCCGCAGCCGCAGCGGTAGGACCGCAGGACGGTCACGGAGTACCGGAGAGGGCCGTCGGCAGGGGCGAGGCGGATGATGGCCGCTCCGTCGATCCTGGGCACGTCCCGGAGGCCGCAGACGGGGCAGATGGGGAGGCTCAAAGCGAGGGTCTCCCGGCCATCAGCGGGGGCTCCGGGGGGTGCTACGACCTGCCGAGGTCGCTACCGTGTCGTAACCGACGTCGTAACCACCGAAGCACTTGCCCCTCAATACCTTACTACTACGGTTACAACGGTTACGACCTAAGTAGTAGATATGAACACTACTTGATGAGGTGTGCCGTTTTAGGGGGGTAGGTTGAAGACGATTTTTCATTTCAAAAAGTCCTCTTGGAGATGTTGGGAAAGGGGGGGCGAAG
>JAKLEE010000099.1 GCA_022703215.1 Spirochaetota bacterium
ACAATCGATCAACGCGGCTTTGGCCGCTCTCACGCTCCCGAGCGCTGATTTTGTTTTGGAGCATCCGAGTGATTTGACCAATGGCGATTACGCCGCCAACGTGGCGCTCGTCGGCGCCGCCGCGAAATACCTGCCGCTCGAGGCGTCCGCCCTCGAGGCGGCCATCAAGGACCTTTTCGCCCGGAAGGGCGACGCGGTCGTCGACGCCAACCTGAGGGCCTTCGAGCATGGACGCCGCGCCAATCCGTAAGGTCGTGGACGCCGCCCTGGCCGAGGGCCGCGACGCGCTGACCGAGCTCGAGGGCCTCGCCATCCTCGAGGCGATGGGAGTGCCGACGGCGCGCCGCCACTTCGTCAAGGATTCGGCGGAGGCGGCGAAGAAGCCCCTCCTTCCCGGGCCGCGCGCCGTGGTCAAGGTCATCAGCCCCGAGATCCTCCACAAGACCGAGGTCGGCGGAGTGGCCATCGTGCCGAACGAAAACGCCGCCATCGCCGACGCGATCCGCGCCATGGAGGCGAAATTCGCCGGGCAGAAGGTCGAGGGCTACACGATCAACGAGTTCGTGCCCTTCGAGCCGAGGCTCGGCCACGAGATCATCGTCGGCTACCGCTTCGCCCCCGATTTCGGCCCCGTGGTGAGCTTCGGGCCCGGCGGCATCTACACCGAATTCCTGGCGACGGTCTTCAAGCCAGGCGCCGCCAACGCGTTCTGGAGCCCCGCCGTCTCGGGGCGTGCCGAGGTGGAGCGCGAGCTCCGTGACAACGCGGTGCGCACGCTGCTCTGCGGAGGGCTCCGCGGCACCAGGGCCGCGCTCGAGGAGCGGAAGCTCGTCGACGTGGTCGCCGCCTTCGTCGAAGCCTCGGCCCTTTTCCCCGCGCTCGGCATCCTCGAGTTCGAGGTGAACCCCTTCGCGGTCGCCAAGGGCGAATCGGGCGAAGGTCGCCTCGTCGCGCTCGACGCCCTCGTGAAGATCGGCCGCCTCGAGGGCGGCGAGCTCGCGCGCGTCGGCGACAGGATCGTCAACGCGGCGCAGGCGGCCCGTCCCCTCGGCAAGATCGACCGCATCCTCGAGCCGCGCAGCGCCGCCGTCATCGGCGTGTCCGAAAAGGGCATGAACAACGGGCGGATCATCCTGCGCAACCTCATCGAGAACGGCTTCGACCGGAAGCGTCTCTACGTGGTCAAGCCCGGCCTCGACGAGCTCGACGGCTGCCGCTGCGTGACCGACGTGGCCTCGCTGCCGGAGAAGGTCGACCTCTTCGTGCTGGTCATACCGGCCGCGCAGGCCGCGGCCACCATCGCGGAACTGGCGGAGGCCGACAAGGCCGAGAGCGTCATCGTCATCCCGGGCGGCCTCGAGGAGAAGCAGGGCACGGAAGCCATCGTGGCGCGCATGAAGGCGGCGCTCGCGAAGGCCCGCGCCGCCGGCGGCGGCCCGCTCCTCAACGGCGGCAACTGCCTCGGCATCCGCTCGGTGCCCGGCCGGTACAACACGCTCTTCATTCCCGAGCACAAGCTGCCCATGCCCAAGGGCGAAGTGGCGCCGATCGCGGTCATCTCGCAGTCGGGCGCCTTCGCCATCTGCCGCGTCTCGAAGCACCCGCGGGTGAATCCGAAATACATCATCACCTGCGGCAACCAGATGGACCTTACGGTCGGCGACTACCTCGAGCGCCTGGCCGAGGACCGCGAGCTCGAGATCTTCGCGGTGTACGTGGAGGGCTTCAAGCCGCTCGACGGCGAGAAGACCCTGCGCGCCGTGAAGCGCATCGTCGAATCCGGCCGCTCCGTCATCTTCTACCGCGCGGGACGCACGGCCGCCGGCGCCGCGGCATCCGCCTCGCACACCGCCAGCATCGCGGGCGACTGGCCCGTGACGCGCGCGCTCATGGCCCAGGCCGGCGCGGTGGTGGTCGAGACGCTCGACGACTTCGACGACGCGCTCACCACCTTCGCGCTGCTCCGCGGCAAGAAGGCTACGGGCAGGAGGCTCGGCGCCCTCTCGAACGCCGGTTTCGAGTGCGTCGCCTTCGCGGACAATCTCGGCTCGCTCGAGCTCGCGGCGTTCGGTCCCGCCACCGCGCCGCGCCTCGGGAAGGTGTTCGCCGACTCGCGCATCAGCGAGATCGTCGACGTGCACAATCCTGTCGACCTGACGCCCATGGCGCCGGACGCCGCCTACGACGACACCTTCCGCGCCATCCTGGACGACCCGAACGTGGACTGCGGCCTGGCTGGCATCGTGCCGCTCACCGGCGCCATGAACACCTTGGCGGCCGGAGGCGGCCATGCCGAGGACGTGACGCGCGGGGATTCGGTGGCCGGACGCTATGGCAGGATCATGCGGGAGACGGACAAGCCGTGGATCGCCGTCGTGGATTCCGGCACGCTGTACGATCCGCTCGTCGCCGAACTCGAGAGTCGCGGCGTGCCGACCTTCCGCACGGCCGACCGCGCCCTCCGCATGCTCAACCTCTGGCTGGACGCCAGGCTGCGAGGCTGATTTCGCCAAGAAACCACGGAGACACGGAGATCGGGATGAGGCAGCGCGCGACGGGCGCGCATCATAATCAATTCCGCCACGAAAGCGGCACGAAGCGACGCAGGGAAGAGGGAGAGGAGCAAGGACGAGCGAAAGACTGGATATCCATTTTTTCGTCCTGGTTCCATCTTGCGTTTCCCCCCTCCTGTCTCCGTGCCTCCGTGGTTGATTTCGTTCCGGACACTCATCCTTGACCGGGGCGGAGGGGCGGTCCTATACTGGCCCGAAAAACCATGCCGACTACTCCCGATAGCGTCGAAACGTTCCGATTGCTCAGGCAGGCCGAGCTTTTCGCCGCCCTGCTCGACGACGACCTCGCCTACGTGGCGTCGCGCGCGGAGCGGCTCGAGGTCCCGGACGGCGCAGCGCTGTTCGGCGAGGGCGACGAGGCAAACCGTTTCTTCGTGGTGCGATCCGGGGAAGTCCTCGTCTCGCGCTCGGTCGACGGCGCCCGGCTCGAGCTCGCCAGGTTCGGCCCCGACGAGGTCGTGGGCGATTTCGATTTCGCCGCCGGCACGCGCCGCGACGCGCGGGCCTCCGCCGTCGGGCCGACCTCGCTCCTGGTCTTCCCGCACGCGGGCGTGACGCTGGAAACCATGTCGCTGGAAAAACCCGACACCACGGCGCGCATCCTGCTCAGATCCCTCGCCATGGTGGCCGGACGCATCCGCGCGGCCCGCGCGCTCATCGCCGAGAATTCCCCGTGGGTGCGCGAGCTCAGGCGGCGCATCCACGTCGATGCGGCGACGGGCCTTCGCAACCGGGCCTGGTTCGACGAGGAGCTCGCGCCTTCCCTGAAAGGCGGCGCGGCCTTCGTCCTGCTCAAGCCCGAGCGTTTCAAGGAACTGGTCGATGCCCGCGGGCACGCGGCCGGCGATCTCGCGATGTCCCGCATCGCCGCCCGCCTGCTCTTGGTCGCCCGCGCCCATCCCGGCGGCGAAGCCCTCCGGATCCGCTCCAACGAGACCGCCGTAATCGTCCCCGGACTGGATGCCGAGGGCGCCGTGGCCCTGGCGCGGACGATAGCGGGCGAGCTCCATTCCATCGACCTGTCCGACGCGAACGGCGGCCGGCCCTTCCCGCTGGCCGCATGCTTCGCCATAGCGCTCTGGCCCGAGGACGGGGCCGAGGCGCGGCGCCTGCTCGACCGGGCACGGGACGTGCTGCTCAAGGCGTGGCAGGATGGCGGCGGGCGCGTCTACCGGGTCCGGCCGGCCGCGAAGGCGGCAGGATGAACCCCGTCGCGGATTTCCTCGAGGCTACCGGAGCCTTCGGGGCCATGAGCCGCCTGGAGCTCGAGGCGCTCTCCGCCTTCCTCGGCGAACGACGCGCCGCGGCGGGCTCGGTAGTCTTCAGCATGGGCGATACGGGTACAGAATTCTACATAGTCCGCTCCGGGCTCATCGGCATGCGCGCGCCGCAGGCCGACGGCGCGGAGGTCGACACCTACGAATTCGGCCCCGGCCGCTTCTTCGGCGAGATGGCCATAGTGGAGGGGCTTCCGCGTTCCGCCACCTGCTACGCCCGCGTCGACTCGGAGCTGCTCGTCCTCGAGGGCATCGACTTCTACCGCCTCGTCTGGGACCATCCCGTCATCGGCGCCAAACTGCTCGCCTCGATGCGCGCTGTCATGCGGACGCGGCTCGCCGAAGCGACCGGCATCCTTTCGGATCTGGTGAAGTGGGGCGAATCGGCGCGGCGCCGGACCATCGTCGACGAGGCGAGCGGACTCTTCAACCGGCGCTACCTCGACGAGAACCTCGACGAGGCGGTGCGCCGGGGAACTCCCTGCTCGCTCCTCATGCTCGACATCGACCGCTTCCGCGAGGTGAATGCGGCCTGGGGGCTCGCCGCCGGCGACGCGGCCATCGCCTCCGTCGGCGCCGCCCTGCAGTCTCTCGTCCGCGAGAACGACGTGGCGGCTCACCTGTCCGGCGACGAGTTCGCCTTGCTGCTCCGCGGCGCGGGCAAGGCCGAGGCCCTCGTGGTCGCCGAGCGGGCACGCGCCGTAATCGAAGGGCTCTGGCTGGAATTCCGGACCGGGAAGAACGCGGCGCCCGTGCGGCTCAGGCTGACCGGCTCCATCGGCGTCTCGAGCCTGCCTGATGACGCGCTGAACGCGGAAACCCTGAGCGCGACGGCCGACGCGGCGCTCGCGCGAGCCAAGGAGCTCGGCCGGAACCGGGTGGTGGCTGCCCGCGGGGCTTAAAAGCCGCCGGGCCTTGTGGCGGCTGACGCCCGAGCTTAGACTTGCGCAATGGCCCCCGGTGCCCTTTCCGGCTTCGTCCGCTTCATTGAACTCTCCACCCCGAGCCTGGCGCTCGGCGCCGTCGCACTTTGCTCCGCCCTCATCCTTGTCGCGCTGCGCGAACACCCCCGGAGCTCCCTGCGCGCCTCGCTTTTCGTCAACCTCGCGGCCACAGCTTTCGTCGCCCTCGAGCTGGTCGTCATCGCGTGCGGCCAGATCGAAGGCGGCATACCGGCGGGCAGACTGTTCCACGCCGCGCAGGTCGCGAGCGGGGCCTGGTTCGTGCCCGCGTTCTTCTTCTACGCGCGCGCGGTGGCCGACTGCCGGCTCGGTACCCGGAACGACCGCGCGCTGCGGCTGCTGGCCCTGTCCGGTGTGGCGTTCGCGCTGGCCGTCTGCGCGGCGACGGTGGTGGATCCCGCCCTGGTCATATCGCAGACCGTCCCCTCGGTCGACGCGCGGCCCGGCTCCACTTGGGCCGCCCGCGGCACCAAGGGACCCCTGCTCTCGGCGATCAACCTGGCCTCGTCGCCGGCCTCGCTCGTCGCGCTCGTAACCCTTGTCCGCATAGCCTTCGCACGCGCGTGGCGCCGGGACGACTGGCTCCATCTCGCGGCCATACTGGTGTTCATCCTGTCGAGCCTGCAGTCGCTCGCGCAGAACCTGTTCGGCGGTTTCCTCGATCCCTTCCGCGAGCTCCAGATCTCGCGGGTGGGCCTCGGCGGAGCGACTTTCGCCATCCTTTCAAGCCTGGCCGTGCTCGGAACCTTCGCCGCCGACGCGCGGAAGGTGGCGGAGGCGCGCGCGAGCGCGGACCGTGAGCTCGAGGAACGCCGCAACGTCGAGAAGGCGCTCGAATCCTCCAAGCGCCAGCTTGCCGACATTTTGGACTTCCTGCCGGATCCCACCTTCGCCATCGACCTCGAGGGCCGGATCATCTCCTGGAACCGCGCCATCGCGGAGCTCTCCGGAAAATCGGCCGGCGAGGTGATTGGGAAGGGCGACTACGAATACGCCCTGCCCTTCTTCGGCTCGCGCCGCCCCATCCTGATCGACCTGGCGCTCAAGCCCGATCCCGCCATGGAGGCGAAGTACGACTTCATCGAGCGCCACGGCGACTCGCTCGTGGCGGAGAACTACAACTCCTTCATGCGGTCCGGGACGGGCTTCCACCTCTGGGGCATCGCCAAGCCTTTCCGCGACGCCGAGGGGCGGATCGTCGGCGCCATCGAGTCCATCCGCGACATCACACAGCACAAGCAAACCGAGGGCAGGCTCGCCGACCTCGCGGCGAACCTGGAAATCAAGGTCAAGGAGCGCACCGCCGAACTCGAAGGCGCGCTCGCGAAACTGACCCAGGCGCGGGAATCGCTGGCGGTCGCCGAAAAGTACGCGTTGGTCGGCCGGCTGGGCGCGAGCCTCGCCCACGAGCTCAATACGCCGCTCGGGGCCATAATTTCCGCATCGCGCGGCGCGACGGAAAACCTGGTCAAGGCTCTCCGGGAATTCTCCGAGATCCGGCGGCAAGGCGTACCAGGAGCGAACGAGCTGATCGGCGGCATGCTGGACCGCGCGGCCGCGAGGGCCGCCGACCTCGACGGCGCGATCGCTCCGGATACCGTGAAGCGCATCGCCGACATCCTCGAGGCGGGCGGCGTCGAACGGCACCGGCATGTCGCCCGGGAGCTGGCGGAACTGTTCGACGCCGAATCCGCGATCGACTTCGCGCGGGACCTGGCCGCGAATCCGGGCCTGGCGCAGCTCGTCTCGCCGGTAGCCCGCATCGCCGCGGTGGTGCGCTCCGCGGCCATCATCGGCGAGGCGGCCCTCAAGGCCTCGCGCGTCGTCTCCTCGGTGCGCTCGTATTCCCGTTCGGAACCGGCCTCCGACGGGGCCTCCGGCGCGGCAGTCGACGCCGTAGCCTCGATCGAGAACCTACTCGTCCTCTACTACGGCGCGCACAAGCACGATATCGCCTTCGAACGGGACTGGCTTTGCCGAGACAGGGTGCTCGGTTCGAAGGACCGCCTCGACCAGGTCTGGGTGAATCTGGTGAACAACGCCCTCCAGTCCATGGGCAACCACGGCGTCCTCTCGCTCTCGACCCGCCGCGACGGTCCCTGGGTCGAAGTCTCGGTCGGCGACGACGGGCCAGGAATACCGGCGGAGATCCAGGGCAGGATTTTCGAGCCCTTCTTCACCACGAAGCGGGACGGCGAAGGCACCGGGCTCGGGCTCGACGTCTGCCGGCGCTTCGTGGAGGGCGCGGGCGGCTCCATCAGCTTCGAGTCGCGGCCGGGACGGACCGTCTTCACGGTCAGGCTCCGGGCCGCCGCCGACCCGGCTCCCGCGGAGGGCCGAGAGCCGGGCTGAGCGGCCGCGACCGGCCTCCGCTTACTTGACCGAGACCCAGCGCAGGATCTCGCCGAGCCTCGCCCGCTTGCCGGTCATCAGTATGCCGGTGCGGAAGATCTTCGAGGCGAGCAGCGCCATGCCGATGACGCTCGCGGACACAGCGGCGACTGAGATCGCGAGCTGCCAGGCGGGCGGGTCCGACACGAGCACGCGGATCAGCATCACGAGCGGCGCCGTCATCGGGAAGATCGAGAGCGCCGTCGCGAGCGCGGAATCCGGCGACATGATGAACGAGGTCACCATCACGAGCGGCACGATCAGGAACATGAGCAGGGGCCAGGCCAGCTGTCCGAGGTGGTGCTCGTCCTCGCTGGCGGCGCCGAGCGCGGCATAGGCCGAGGAGTAGAGGAAGAAGGCCAGCAGGAAGAACACGAGCAGCCACCCGAGGTTCTCGGGGCTGATCGAGGCGGGCACCGCGATGTCGAACGCGGGTCCCACCAGCTTGACCAGCGCCAGCGCCACCGAAATCCAGACGCCGTACTGAAGCAGTCCCGCCAGGCCGAGGCCGAAAATCTTGCCGAACATGAGCTCGCGGCTCGTCACGCTCGAGAGCATCACCTCGACGGTTTTCGAGGTCTTTTCGCGCACGACCGAGGCGCCGATCATCTGCCCGTAGAGCAGGACGGTCATGTAGAGGACCATGACGAAGCTCAGGGAGACGAAGAGCGCCTCCATGAAATCGTCCTGGGTCTTCGACTCCTCGTTCCCCTCGGGGCCGATCTTGAGCACCTCGAAGGGAGCGTCGGCCAGTATGCCCCGGACCAGGGCTGGATCGATGCCGGCGGCGCCGATCCGGAGTTCGCGGGCGAAGGCGCCGAGTATCGCCTGCGTCGAGGCGTACATGGTGGCGTCGACGCCTGTCTTCGAGTAGAACAGGGCCCGGCCCGCGTCCGGCCAGCCGGCTTCCACGACTACGTAGCCAGCGGAAGAGCCGTCCAGGACCGCCGCCTTGGCCGCCTGAGGGTCATCCGTGAAGGCGACCGCGACCCCCATGGCCTTGAACGACTCGGCGAGGGTCTCGGCGGCTCCCGGCACCGCGCTCGAAATGGCCACGGGCCTGCCCGCCGACATGGCGGCCGGATTGTTCGCGAGGAAGGTGGGCAGCACGGTGACCGCGAGGATCAGGAAGGGGCCGAGGACGGTCAGGATGACGAAGGCCTTGTTGGCCGTCGCCATGCGGAACTCGTGGCGGACTATGAGCGCGAGCTTACGCACGGAGGGCCTCCCCGGCGCCCGCGCCGGCAGTTTCCTCGGGGCTCCGTCCGACCAGGCGGACGAAGATCTTGTGGAGAGAAGGAGTGACGGCCTCGAAGCGGCGCACGCGGAGCCTGCCCGCCACGGCGCGGAACAGCTGGTCCGGCTCCGAGCCTTCCCGCAGTTCCACCTCGACCCAGCGCGGATATGCGACCACGGTTTCGACGAAGGGCAGGTCCTTGACGAACGCGGCGTCGCCGTCGAACTCGAGCTGCACCGCGTTCCGGCCGTGGCGCGCCTTCACTTCGGCGAGCGGACCGTAGAGCACTTCCCGCCCCCTGTCGACCAGCAGGATGCGCTCGCAGATCTTCTCCGCGTGGTCCATGACGTGGGTCGAGAAGAGCACGGTGACGCCCGCGGCCTTCAGCTCCACCATGGCCGCCAGGAGTTCGTCCTGGGCCA